>NZ_RAWL01000023.1:0-38968 GCF_003668885.1 Corallococcus sp. AB049A
TCACGCCCCACGACGTGCACCACGGCCTGGCCGCCAGGCGCATCGCGGCTCGGGCCGCCGTGCTCTCCGCCGCCTACGCCGCTCACCCCGAGCGCTTCCCTCGCGGCCCACCCAAGCCGCAGACGCTGCCGAGTGCCGTCTGGATCAACAACCCCGCCCGGTTGGCCAACTCACTGGAGGTTGCGCAGTAATCTCACGAACTCGCTGTCTCACTCACGTTGACAGGTTCCGCCGAGGCCAGCCTCGCGCCTGCAGTGGGTAGGCCCAGGTGCTTCAGAATCCCCCCCTCGGGCTCCCTCTCACAGCCCGCCAATACCCTTAAGCCTGACTCCGCACCTCACGCAGGCCAACACGTCGAAGTCGAACGTCCTCTTCAGCAACTCGGCGTAAGTCCACTCGTGGCGTCCTCCGCTTCATCCGCTCCGTTCTAGCCGCTGCCTCCTTCCCCGCTCTCTCCTCCTCCTCTCCTGCTTGGGGGGAGCACACGCGTTTCGCGGAATCGCGAGTGAACCCGGGAACTTCGAGTTCACGGGGAGTCCCCGGCAGTCCCACCTGTCCCTCCGAGTCCCCTCCAATCCTGGAGACATTTTGGAGACAGACCCAGGGGCGCACGGTGCTCCAGGGAGGTTCGTGGGAGCAAAACGGTAACGTGTGCCCTGGCGAGGTGTAGCTGGGGAGGGTCAGGTGGAGGAGCGCGGGTGGGCATACCGGAGGAGGCAGCCGGAGGGGCCGGTGCTGTACGAGGCATTGAGGGACAACCCCACCACGCTGCTAGCGGAGACGAACGAGGTGAGGAGAGGCCTGCCTCGGTATATGGAGCGGAACTGCGCTAAGTACCTGGAGTGCGGGGTGCTGGCGCACGGCTTAGCGGGAACGAAGTGCCGCCCGGCTACTGAGTTCTAGTGTCACCCACAGCGCCCACCATAAACTTCCGCCCCTGCTCGCCTGCGCCCAGAATCCGGGCCACGCCACACCTAGAGCACGGCTTCAGTCCGTGCCCGTGCTGTCTGACCGACCCGGGCCATGTCCAACACGAAACCCAAGTCTCCCTTCCAGCCACGCACCGAAGCACGCATCCTGCTGCCCAAGGAGCTCACTGAAGATCAGCGCAAGGCGGGGACGCGTGCCACCGGCTTCCTCCGCGAGCTAGCCGAGGCGCTCTTCTCCCCCGCCAAGGGCAGCAGGGCCCACGGTTATCTGCCTCTCATTGAGAAGAAGCGCCTCAACCCCACGGTGCTAATCGATGGGCGCCGGGGCTCTGGGAAGTCCGCCCTGCTCGTCACCTTGTTGAACCTTTACAACAAGGCCGCGACGAACAAGCTGAAGACTCTGCGCGACTTCCGGCCCGAATCCTGGGACATCGAGCCGGGCTACCCCATCGTGCCAGTGGGTCTGGTCGACCTCGAGCCCCTGCCCGAGACCACCAACCTGCTCCTCCACCTCGTCGGGCACTTGGAGCGGGTGGTCGCCGCGCTGGAGGGCGGGGAGGACGTGTCGCTCACCTCCTCTTCGGCGCCATGGCAAGGGGAAGAGGCTCAGGAGAAGCCCTCGCGCAAGAAGTGGCGGGAGTTCGTCCGCGTCACGACCCTGGGCTGGGATGGACCGGACATCCGAAAGACTCGGCTCGACCCCGAAGCCTATGCGCTGGAGGCCGAGCATGGGGAGCGGCATCGAATGCGGATGGCCGGAGCCTTCCGGGACTTCCTCGACGCGCTCGCGGATGACTATCGACGTTGGCGCCGCTGGGACAAGGGCCACTACCCCCTCTTCCTGCTCGCCATTGATGACGCGGACATGAACCCGCGAAGGACGCCGGAGTTGCTGTCGCTGGTGCGCAAGCTCCATCACCCGCGACTGGCCTTCCTCATGACCGGCGACAGTACGCTCTTCGAGGACTCGCTCCTGCTCGACCTCTTGCACAGGGAGAGTATCCGCGAGCAGTCGCTACCCCAAACCCTCAGGAGCCTTCCCAGGGCCATCTACGACAAGGTCATTCCGCCGCCACAGCGGTGTGAACTGCCTCCCATCCCAGTGCACCGGCGGCTCTCCTTCCCTCGCAGCGAGCCCATTCAGGAGCAGTTGAAGCAGTTCCAGATGCCAGGAGGTACAGGCCTCCTCGACTCCAAGCGACTCCTGGAAGGATCTCTCGGCCTCGCACAGGTCCTCCCCGACAGGCTTCGGGACTTGGTGTCCTTGAAGTCCACACTGAATGAGTTCCTCACCAGCAGCGGGACAGAACTTCCCCGAACCGCCCGCGCCCTCATGAAGCTTTGGGAGCTTGCTGTCGAAGCTTCGGAGCGCAGTGGCTCCGACAGGGCATTGCTCCGCAACCTAATCTGGTTGGAGGAGACCGAGACGGGGGAAGCAGCCCTCCACGTCGACGCTCAGAAGTTCAACACCGAATTGGAAGCCCAGTTCCTGCCCTGGTCCATGGGTGGGGACTTCTTGATCTCCCTGGGCTACCCGACGCGCTTAAGGATGTACATGCCGGGGTGGAACCCTGAGACACACGGCATTGATGAACTGGCCTGGCTGTCCGAGGGACTCGTGGTGGCATATGGACTCGCGAACGACTTTGCCCGCACCGCCGCTCCTCACGGCCAGTCCACGGGGCCCACCATCAGGAGCCGAGAAGTGGAACGCGCGCTCACCCGTATCCGGTGGAAGCGCATCCCGACCAAAGAGAAGGAATCTCGCGAGATACTGTTCTCCGCCTTGCCTTCAAAGTCCTCGCTCATTACCCGCGATCAACCCTCGGCCTCGGAAGCGCGCATCGACGAACTGGCTGCGGCGTTGATGGTGCATTGGCCCTTCCCGGACTGGGGAACGCACCAGGAGCTGACCCAATTCATACAGGCCTGGCGCCAGGAACTGGAAGACGCGCCCACTCCGACCTCATCGCGCGTCTCCCACACTCACCGCCCGGATGGCTTCGCGTGGCTGTTCTTACGACTCGCCATCCACGTCTCGCGTTGCCAGCCCGTCGAGAGCGTTCATCTGGGTGAGAAGCAGAGTTGGACCTGGCTGGAGCGAGAACTTGGAGCGCTTCGGGAGATAACGGGCTCTGCCCGCGCCAACGCCATATCCACGTGGGTGCAACACCTCGGACTGCTCGCTGCCCCGGAAAGCGGCCTTTCGCTCCGCTTCAGCGATGGACTGATCAACTGCCTGGAGGGAGTCTTCAGCGCGAGTTGGAGCGACATCTCGGATGGATTGCGCTGGGAGCGACGCAGGCGCCTGCAGGAGGCTTTGTCCCAGACACCTTTGTACACCTCATCCTCCATCGGTCCTGGCGAACTGGAGGCCCTGCTCCGCAAGCTCGACGATGCCTTCGAGACACACCCCTTCATCCAGCGCATCCAGAGGGGATCCTCCGTTCCGAGCAGCCTCCGGGAAAGCGAAGTCCAAAACCTGATCAAGGAACTCCGCTCCGTTCGAACTCCCCTCGCATCCCTTGCGACCTATTTCACGAGTTTCCGAAAGGGACTGCTCGCGCTCAGTCCAATCTGGTTGTTGGAGACTCTAAGCGAGAAGGTCCGGCGCGCACCCAAGCCCACAGGGGCAGCGCAGGTCCTGACATTGCTCTGGAAAACCTGGACCCACGAGAGGGATAGGCTCGACCTCGAGCCCAAGCTCCAACTCCACGAGGGCCGGGTGGTCCTGCAAGAGACCCCGTTCATTGAGCGCTTCCGCAAGAGTGTGGACGAGTCCTTCACGAAAGCGGGATGGCGCGACTCCGCCATCACCGAGAATCTCCACTTGGCTTTCACCCAGGTTCGTCAAACAGGAGCCGGCTTGGTTGCGAGCGTCCCCAATGACGCCGAGCCATTTTTGCGTGTGGCCCATGACCTCGCCATGGAGCAACCCGACGCCGCCGCGCCCTCCTCTCTAGCTCCCCGCTGGTGGCACCTGCTCAAGGGCTCCTGGAAGAAGAGTGAGTTCTGGGTCTTCCCCACCATCGCATGGCGGACGCTGTGGGAGTGGGAGGTGCTCGAAGAGAGCTGGATGTCGGGACATGCGCAGCCGAACATGAACCAGGAACTCCCTGTCTCGGATCAGCTCGTGCCACGCGCCCTGTGGCTAATCGAAGGCTCCCTCATGTGCTTCCAGCGTGCGGATCTGGCGCCCCCTATCAGCGAACCCTTCGCCCAAGACCGCTGGGTGCAGCAGGCGAAGTTGCTCCTCACGCGGCTCAAGGCCCTTTCCACACAAGGGCCCCGGACGAAGGAACTCTGGGACTGGGCCGCGCGACTCCCCCTGCTCGCCGCGCCCGAGTCTGGCTTGCCCGTCACGTTTGCCGAGCTCATCCTCGCCCAGTGGGACATGACCTTCGGCATCAACACGCAGGCACTTCAGGCACACCGGCTCGCTCGGCTGACGGACTCTGGGCACTCACCAGAGCATGCTCGGCAGATGCTCAACGAAATCGATGCCGCGTTCCAGGAGCCTCGGCACCCCTGGCTCGTGCATCTGGGCTTGGCCAACTCGGAGACGTGACATGGGTCGGGACGGGCGCTACCAGCGGCTCGTGGCGGAGGCCGAGGCGTGGCCTCTCGCCTCGCTGTCCGCCCATGCTCACCGAACGCTCCAACTGGGACACGCCGCCGCGGGAGTCCTCGATGGGCCAACCCAGAAGCTGGCCTCGGACCTGGAGGCACACCTGCGCACTCGCTCGGACGGGCTCTCCCTGGAGGCGCTTCGGGCCCTGCGCGAGCACTCCTGGTTCGCGGTGGAGCCCGGAAGCCCTCCGATTGCATCGGGGCTCTCCCTAGCCGAGTACCTTCGCCGCCTCGCGGAGCGATATCTGGCGAGCGATGGTCATCATCCTCAGTTGCGGCCTGATCCCGCCGGTGACGGCATCACTCGGGCTGAACGCGCCGCCCACTGGCGGTGGCTCTCCCTCCGCGTCCCTGCGGATCTACTCATCGCCGGCCTCCACGCGACGAGCGAGGACGAGCCCTCCGGGGATGAGGTGCATCTGCCCACCTCCCACCTTCGCGATGTGCTCGGCCGGCCTGTCTCCGAGACCCACCTCCATGGAGGTGCCGCCTACTCCTTTCCCACCCTCTGGAGCGTCTGGATGGGGTGGTTCCGCGACGCCTGGCCCGAAAAGCTGCGGCCCAAGGACACGTATCCCTTTGGCGACGCGACGGGCTTTGCCTCCAAGCTCCTCGCGGCGGCCATCGCTCGACTCTTCCTCGCGGCCTTCTTGCGCGCACGCGAACTCCACGGAGAGCGCGGAGACCTGCGCGCCTTCCTGGCGAGCACAGGGCCCCGGCTTGCCCGCCTCGCTTCCTGGCCCTCTGGCGCCGCCGCGCTCCAGCGTGAGTACTCGCACGCCCTCGATTACCTCCAGCGCCCCTCCGGCCGCAGGCATGATCCTTCGCCGTCGCCCGGCGTCCTCCAGCGAGTCTACCGAGCGCTGACGGGCGCGCCTCCCACTGGCTCGCGCCGGGAGGCCCGCGATTCCTCACTGTCGGCCCTCTTCGAGCAGGATCCGCTCCATGCTTGGCTGCCCTCCGTCGAGGGGCGTCCCTTCACCGAGACGCGCTTCACCACCCGCGCGCTTCGCTATCTGCTGCGAGAGGGCCAAGAAGACTCAGGCTTCGCACTCCTCTTCTGGCAGTACCAGCGCGTCCGCTGTCAGGCCCACGCCTTTCTCATCGAAGAGCCGGGGACAGCGGGGCTCGACTGGTTCCAGGTCCACTTCAACCGGCTCTCCGCCCTGCGGGGGCCCCTGGAAGAGCACCTTGCCGAGAGTGCTCTGCGGCACACGCGCCGAGGGATGCACCTCGGCTCCCTCGAAATGCGCGCGACGCCCGAGCCGGACTGGGTCTCCATCCGTGACCAAGCTCGCAACCTCGCCCAGGCCCACATGGCGGCTCCGGAGCGCCCGGAGAGCGCCCTGATCTTCCACTTTATCAAGGAGCGGGAACTCTCCCAAGGCCGTGGCGGGCACGCACGCCTCCACGCGGATCCTTCCGGTAACAGCTCCGGCTTTCGCTTCGGCGATTGGTTCCTGGGCCGGCGAAGGCAGGCCCTGGCCATCCGCACCGCGCTCACTCATCACCCCGAGTTGCTGCTAGTCATTCGAGGGTTGGATGTCGCCAGCGCCGAACTCGCCACGCCCACCTGGGTCACCGTCCCGCTCCTGCAACAGGTCCGGCGTCAGTCCCGGACGACAGCCTCGCACCTGCGCCGGCTCGCCCCTCAATGGGAGGCGACGGAACTCCACATCACCTACCACGCGGGAGAGGAGTTCCGCCGGCTCGTGGAGGGCCTGCGTCGGATCCACGAGCTGATCGAGTCCGGAATTCTCCAGACCGGGGACCGCATCGGACATGGGCTCGCACTCGGCCCGGACGCCCCACGGCTGGCCGAGCTGCACCCCGTCGCTGTCCAGCCCGCGGAAGAGCGCCTGGACGATCTGCTTTGGGAGCTGGATCGCTATGGCCAGGGCCAGCTGCCCACCCAACCCGCGCGAGTCGAACGCGTGCGCAGCGAAGCCACCGCCCTCGCGCGCGAGTTGCTGGGCCTCTCGCGCGTCGAGCTCGACCTCCTTCTCCTCGCCAGGCGCTATCGCCATGACCCTCAGGTGCTGGAGTACCTACGTTTCCCCGACGAGCCCGAGCCCAGGGCCCGGATGGATCGCGTCCTGCGCCTCGTCTGGCAGCACCTGACGGATGCAGGCGTGTTCCGCCGGGGCCAGCGCCTCGTCGAGGTGCATAACCACCCCGCCGAGACCGCCATGGCTGCGGAAGCGCAGGCCTGGCTGCGGTCCCTGCTGCGTGAGCGGGAGATCACTGTCGAGTCGAATCCCTCCAGCAACCTGCTCGTCCTGAACATGCTCGGGCTGGAGCACCACCCCGCGATGGCGCTGGGGCCGCACCTGCCCGTGGCACATGAAGCAGCCTCAGCCGCTCGCCCTCCCGAGGCCCCTCCTCCGCTACTCGTCTCCATCAACTCGGATGACCCGGTGACCTTCGCCACCTCGCTGGCGGACGAGTATGCCCACCTTTACTTCGCCCTGGTGCGGAGAGGCCTGTCCGCCCACGAAGCGCTGCGGTGGCTCGACCAGCTCCGAGAAAACGGCTGGCGCTCCCGCTTTACCCTCGCCGCCAGCACCCGCCCCGACGTACTGCGGCAACTCTTGCCTCCCAGATCGAAGCTTTGGTCGATAGAAGGACTGCAGCCCCCTCCGCGGTAGTGCTTCGAACTCAGGCGAGGGGGAGCATTAAGAAAGATGGGAGGCCGGTTGAAGGTGAGGGCTGGAGCGGAGGGGCCGAGGAGGGCTGCGGACGGGAGCCGCCCGAGCTATGCGCCAGGCCCGTGTAGGTAGCCGAGCCCCCCATAGGGCACCCTTCTGCCCAGGCCGCCCTCCCATCGCGGCAAGAGCCTGAGCTGGGCCTGTGGGTTGTCTTGAGCGCCTCAACACCACGCTGCCTGAGCGGCCCGCGCGCGCCGAGGCGCAGCGCACCCGCGCGAAGCCGTGCGCCAGCACTCCGCACTCCAGGTACCGGGCTTACGTCCCGCTCTGCGTACCGGGGCAGGCCGCGCCCCACCTCGCTCGCCTCCTCCAGCAGGGTGGCCAGGTTGTCCTTCACCTCCTCGTACAGCACCGTCCTCTCCGACCGCCTCCGCCGGTACGCCCACCCGTGCTCCTCCATTGCCACATCTGGCCAGGGCACACGCTCCTGTCCATCGACCAAGTGGTTCGAGCAGAACACGCCCAAAGAGGGCACGGCACGTCCCCGGGGCCCCGCTTGGATGCGGGAGCCCCGAGGCACGGTGGCCTACTTGCGCAGCTTGAACAGCAGCACGTCGGAGCGCCGGGACTGCGGCGTGTACCAGGTGCCGTCCATTTCGAGCGCCTCGTTCAGGCTGCCTGCCACCACGACGCCGTCCGGAGAGGACGCGAGGTGGAGCTCATACAGGGACGTGAGCCCCAGCACGCGGACCCACCGCGACTCCAGCCCGGGACCGAAGGCCGCCAGCGTGGGCCGGGGCCGTTCGTCCTGCCACCAACCGACGTCGCCCAGCCCGACGAGGTTTCCCGCACCGGACTGGGTCGTCACGATGTTCCCGGCCCCGTCCACCACCATGTCCGTGAACCCGAAGTGCGCGAACTGCCGCAAGCCCACGTCCCCACCCGCCGCGGTGAGCACGCCCACGAGCGCATCCCTTGCACCTTCGTATTCCTCCGGCTCGCGGCTGACGTACTGCTGGCCCGCGAACGACAGGTACCCGTTGAAGTTCCCGGTGAAGGCGATGCGCTGGTCGGGCAGCACGCCCACGGAGGTCACCTCGCCGTAGCGCGCGCTCATCACCCGCGCCCAGCTGAAGTCGCCCCCCACGCCATACCGCGCGACGAAGCCTCCGCGCTCCGCGACAGTGCCGCCACCGAAGTCGGTGTTGCTGCCCGCCTGGCCGCCCACGATGACTCCCTCGCTGGCATCCACGGCGACGCTGTTCGCACTCGTGCCCACCAGGGACGTCCCGACCAGCGCGCGTGACCAGAGGTGCGCGCCGTCCCACTGGAGCTTCAGCACGTAGGAGTTCGGGTACGTGTCGTCGTACGGGAACGGCTTGCCCGAATACAGCGGCCCGCTGCCGAAGTCCGTGTAGCCCCAGAACGTGCCGACGAGCACCGCGCTGCCATGCGCATCCGTGGCCAGGTCGAGCACCTCCATCGGATTGTCGTAGTAGTCCTCCGGGTCGCTCGGGTCACCGAACCAGGCCCGGAAGCCGCGCGTCCAGTCCACCGTGCCATCAGGTTTGAGCTTCATCACCACCATGCCGGAGCCCTGGGGCAGCGGCCCCTTCCCCAGGTCCGGGGCCCCGTCGTAGCTGCCGGCGACCAGCACGTTGCCCACCGTGGTCACCACCACCTTCTCCAACCGCACCCCCGCCTGCGGGAAGGAGCGCGTCCACGCGACGGCGCCATCCGCCCGGTGCAGGGTGACGGTGTGGCCCGACGGAGCCAGCGGGGTCCCCGTGCCGTAGAGCCGGGTGACGACCGCGAACCCGCCATCCGGCGCGGGCGCCACGTGACGGGGAGCCTCCGCCTGCGCGCCTCCCACCTGACGCATCCAGGCCGTGGTCCCCGACGGCTGTGTGCCCCGGTACGAGCAGAACGGGTTGCTCTCATACGTGATGACCAGCCGGGGCGCGCCGCCGATGATCTGGCGCGCTTCCGCATCCGTGGAGACGAAGCCCACGCTGTTGGTGCTGTCCGGCAGCAGCGCGAACGCGTACGTCCCGGAGGCCGTCACGGTGTTCGTCACGTCCAGCTCCACCCACGCATCCCGCGCGACGGCCCCCAGGTCCACCAGCGCTTCGCCCACGGGCGCCGGGCGGTGGTTCCAGTCCGTCGTCGCCCCGTCGAACGTCGACGCCCGGTAGAGCCGGGGCCCGTTACCCGTGCCGTCAATGGCATACAGGCGCAGCGCCACCCGCTGGATGCGCTCCTGCCGCAACTGGACATCAAAGCGGAGGAAGGCCTCCGCGCGGGGATCCGCATCCACCCGCAGCGAGGCGTGGTGCTGGAACTTCGAGTCCGGCGCATCCGCCGCGGCGTAGGTGTCGTGCAGCGCGCTGACCGGGACCTCGACGTACTCCGAGCGGGTCAGGCACGCGTCCGTCGGGGCTGTCTTCGCCGCGCCCGTCCAGACGAGCAGCCGGGGACGCAGCGACACATCCGCGCTCTCCCGCGAGTAGAACGTCACGCCGTCGCTGGAGGTCGGGTACAGCCCGAACGTCACGTCCCCGTTGCCACGCACCAGGTCCGTCACGTCGTAGTCCACCCAGCTCCCCGTCGCGAGCCCCTGCGCGTCCTCCACCGGGCTGCCCGTGCGGGCCGGCCGCGAGCTCCACGTGACGCTGGACTCGCTCCACGGCAGCCCCGTCAGCGCGTACACGGCCGGGCCGTCATCCGACCCCGAGCTCACGTACAGGCGCAGCACCGCGCGCTGCACGGCCTCCGTCAGCCCCTGCACCGGGAAGCGCAGGTAGGCCTCCTGCATGGGGGCGCTGTCCACCTTGAACGTCGTGGCGCTGCCATGGGCCGTGCCCGGGCTCTCCGCGTCGGCGAACGTGTCGGCGCTCGCGGCGAAGAGCACCGGCGCGCCAGAGAGCGTGAGCGGCGCGGGCGGCGGCGGCGGGTTGTCCGCCGCGGACTCCACGGTGAGGACGAGCTGCGGCTTGTACTCGAAGGACTCGCTCGACCCGAACGTGAGGCTGTCCGTGCCCTTCGCAGACAGGAGGAGGTCGACGCTGTAGTAGCGGCTGGGGATGTAGATGCCCGACACGTCGAGCTCCACCCAGGTCCCGCTCCTCACGGGCCCCTCGCTCGAGGTGAGCCAGGCGTCGCTCCAGTCCGGCCGGGTGTTCCACGTCACGCTTTCGTCCCAGATGTGCACGCCCGGCGAGTGGTGCACGGCGACGCCCTGGGCCGCGTTGTTCATCGCGAACAGGCGCAGCCTCGCGGACGTCACCGTCCCGGGAACGGGGAGCTCGGCCCCGGAGAAGCGCAGGTACGTCAGCGCCTCGGGGTTTCGAGAGACCTTCAAGGTGGAGGAGGCGCCGAAGCTCGTGTTCGGGGACGCGGCCTCCACATGCGCGTCCTCCGTGGGCGTCAGGACGACCGTCCGCGTCGTGAGCGCCGCGCGCTCCGTGCTGACGCTCTCCGCCCCGGGTTCACGTGAATCTTCTTCCGCTGCCAGTGGCGCTCCGCACCCACTCAGGGTCGCGAGCGCCACACCCATTCCCCACAACATCCCTGCGACTGTCATCCGTCTCACGCTGACTCTCCCTCTGGGACCACGAGGGAAGGACATGAGCAACGGATGAGCCAGACATTGGGCCGTGGCCGCTCCTGGTCATCGTCTGAAGGATTTCCACGCTCGCCGTCTAATTCCTATCGAGTGCGTAGCGGGTCCAGGACAGTTGCCCTGGGAACACTTCGTCGAGGGGGGACCACACAGATGTCCAAGAAACTCACCGTGGCGTTCTTGCTGCTGCTCTCCGGTTGTTCGACCACCGCGACCATCTCCCGCGTGGATGGAGGAACCTACACCGCCAAGATTGTCCGCAGCGATCAGGACTCCCTCTTCGTGAAGACGTCCTCGAATGGAAGTGAGATCGCCATTCCCAGGTCGAACGTCTCGGATATCGACCACCCTGGAAATGGCATGGCTGTGTTTGGCGCACTGCTGACTGCCTATGGCGGGCTGAACGTCGCGGCGGGCGCCAGCACGTGCGGCGAGGTCGGCGGCGCCTACTGTGTCGGCACCTTCCTCCCCGCCGCGGTGGGCCTCTCGACCCTCATCTGGGGCCTGACCACCTGGACCAACTCCACCGACGCGGCGCAGGGCGGCGCCACGGCCGCCCACACCGGTGCCGTGCCGACCCCGCCGTCTGTCTCTGCGTTCGACTTCCGCGGGAGCGCGCCGGGCTCCGCCCAACGCCGCTGAGCATCCGCGCGCGTCTTCCACTGGCCCGCGGGGGCACCGGGATTCTTCCACGCGGCGGAAGAGTCCCTGCCGGGCGGTGGGGATTCAGTCAGCGGACGCCGCCTCATAAATCTCTCCTCGACGCCCATACCAGGGCAGACGGCGGCACTTCGGCTCGCCGTAGCAACGAGGGGAAGATCATGAACTCCCATCAGCAGGTCGCCATCATCACGGGCGCTTCGCAGGGCATCGGGGCCGGGCTCGTCCAGGCATACCGGGGCCGCGGCTACCGCGTCGTCGCGACCTCCCGCTCCATCAAGCAGGGCAGCGACCCGGAAGTGCTCGCCGTCGCGGGCGACATCGGCGATGCCTCCACCGCCGAGCGCGTGGTCAACGAGGCCATTGCGCGCTTCGGGCGCATCGACACGCTGGTCAACAACGCCGGCATCTTCATCGCAAAGCCGTTCACGGACTACACGGCTGACGACTTCACCGCGATGCTCAAGACCAACCTCGGTGGCTTCTTCCACGTCACGCAGCGCGCCCTCGTGCAGATGGTGAAGCAGGGCTCCGGCCACATCATCAGCATCACCACGCCCTTCGTGAACCAGGCCATCGCGGGCGTTCCGACGGGGCTCGCGAACCTCACCAAGGGCGGCATCAGCTCCGTGACCCGCGAGCTCGCGGTCGAGTTCGCTGGGAGGGGTATCCGCGTCAACGCGGTCGCCCCGGGCTTCATCAAGACACCCATCCACGCGCCGGAGTCCCACGCGTTCCTCGCCACCTTGAACCCCGCGAAGCGCATGGGCGAGGTCAGCGACGTCACGGATGCGGTGCTCTACCTCGAGGGTGCCAGCTACGCGACGGGGGAGATCCTCTACGTCGATGGCGGGCAGAACGCCGGTCGCTGAAGGGAGCCTGCCATGCCCATCGTCACCATCCAGGTTACCCGTGAGGGCTCCGGCCCCGGCCGGGACTCCGTCACTCCCGAGGAGAAGGCCCGCCTGATTGCAGGCACCAGCCAGCTCCTGCTCGACGTGCTGAACAAGCCCCTCGATTCGACCTACGTGGTCATCCAGGAGGTCGCGCTGGAGGACTGGGGCTGGGGCGGCTTGCCGGCGCTCGAGTTCCGCAAGCGGCGCGCCGCGGGCACGTCGTGAAGCCGCACGGAGACCGCCAGGGCCCCGTCAGCCCTGGAAGGCCTGGGCCTGCACGGAGAGCCTCGAGAACTCGGCGCGCAGGCGTGGCACCGCGAAGTCCATGAAGGCGCGGACCTTGGGCACCGAGATGCGCCCCTGCGGAGTGAGGAGGTGCACGGGGAGGGCTGACGGCTCGGCGTTGCGCAGGAGGACCTTCAGCGAGCCATCCTGGACGCGCTCCGCTACATGGTACGTGTAGAGCCGGGTCACGCCGTGGCCGTCCACCGCGGACGCGAGCGCGGCCCGCACGCTGTTGACCACGAGCCGCGGCTTGAAGTGCACGGAACGGGAGACGGCGCTTCCGGCGGCTGGCGGAAACACCCACGCATCGTGCCCGAAGTGCGTCGTGGTGATGATCCGGTGCCTGCCCAGGTCCGCCGGCTCGAGGAGGGGCGGATGCCCGGCGAGGTAGCGCGGCGATGCCACGACGACCCGCTTCACGTCGCCCCCGACACGGACGGCGACGAGGGAGGAGTCGGGCAGCTCGGCGACGCGCAGCGCGACATCGATGCCTTCCTCGACGAGGCTGGCGTACCGGTCGAGCAGGACGAGGTTCACCGAGACCTCGGGGTAGGCCTCCAGGTAGGCGTCGAGGATGGGCCGCAGGATCTCCTCGCCGCTGATGGGGGGTGCGCTGATCGTGAGCGTCCCCCTCGGAGCGACGCGCTCGCCCGCGGCGCTCAGCTCGGCCTCCTCCAAATCCGCCAGGATGCGGCGGCACGCGGACGCATAGCGCTCACCCGCCTCGCTGAGCTTGAGCGTGCGGGTGGTGCGGTGCAGCAGCTCGGCGCCAATGTGTTGCTCCAGCAACGCGATGGCACGGCTCACTGCGGCCGGCGAGCGCGCGAGCCGGCGGCCAGCGCCCGCCAGGCTGCCCTCGTCGAGCGCCGCGACAAACACCTTCATCGCCTCGATGCGATCCATGGCCCCTCTTCCGCGGCGCAGGATACCCCTCATCCGCGGGGGCCCCCGCGGCAAGCCGGTTGACGGTGTACCGCAGGTCACCCCGGCCCCTCCGCGGGTGTGACGCGGTCATATCCGGAGGCGAGCGCGGAACACAGGGGCCCGCTTCCTCCCACCGCGAGGTCTTGTCCGAGGGCGGCCACGTCCTCAGCCTCTTCCATGGAGGGCACTCAGCCCCTGGGAGACAGAGCCATGAGAACAGGACGCGGTACCCACTTCGGATTCACCCTGCTTGTCGGAATGATGCTGCTCGCCGCGGGCTGCGCCTCGACGAGCGTAGGCAAGACATGGAAGAGCCCGGCGCTCGCCCAGCAACCCCCTCTCAAGAAGGTCGTCGTCGTGGCGATGGTGCCGAGCGAAGCCACCCGACAGCAGCTTGAGCAGGAGCTGTCGACAAAGCTGTCGCAGGAGGGCGTCCAGGCCGTCAAGAGTTCCGACGTCCTCCCCTCGGGAGCGAAGCCCGATAAGGACACGATCCGGAACGCCATCGAGGGAAAGGGGTACGACGGCATCCTGGTGGCTCGCTTCGCGGGAGTCGATCAAGACGTCAACGCCGATCCCGGCATGTCCTACTACGGCTACTTCGGCGCCTACGGTCCAATGGACTACTCCGTGACGGAGGAGGCGAAGATGCAGGTCAGCCTCTTCGACGCCCGAGGCGAGAACGGACAGCTGCTGTGGAGCACGAACACCAAGACCTACGAGTCCTCGGACATCCAGAAGGAGGTCCCGGGTCTCGCGGATGCCATCGTCAAGAGCATGGCCAAGGACGACGTGGTTGGGAGCGCGAGCTGACGCAAGGCGGCTGGGCCCGGATGGATGACGGGCTTCATTCCCCGAGGGGCGCTCCGGCAGGTTGAATTTTCGGACCGGAGCTCAGGGACAGCTCCTAGACTGAAGCGATGTGGCGCCGGTACCCCCAGTGGCTCGATGCGGGCGAAACCGACGGAGATCCGCTCGGGGCGCCAATGCTGTGGCCCGACGGGCTTCACATCGCCGCGAACGGGCGCGGGCGCATCTTCCTCTGGAGTCTGGCGACCGGTGAGTGCACGCGGGTCCTGAAGACGGGCGCCATCTGCCGGAATGGAGAGCCCTGGTTCCGGCTGGCGGGGGAAGCCGAGCTGGGCCGCGTGCTCGAGGCGTACAAGATCCGCGGCCTGGCCGTCTGGGACTCCAAGGACTGGAGACGCGTGCAGACCTTCGAGGGCCACGGAGAGGAGGTCCAGGCCGCGGCGGTCGTCAGCGAGGACCGCGTCGTCTCCATCAGCGCCGACAGCAGCGCGCGGCTGTGGGACGCATGGACGGGCGAGAACCTGCGCACGCTGGAGACCGGACCGCTCTACGCGCTCGCGCATGCCCCCGCCCGGGGCCTCGTCGCCGTGGGCGGAAGCAACGGCGCCGTGCACCTGCTCGAAGCCCTCACGCTCAACGTCCGCGCCCTCTTCCACCTGCGCATGGCCACCGCGCGCCATGAGCCCCTCGGCGCCGGGCGAAAGGAACAGCTCGGCATCGCGCGGAACCGCCCGTCGAACACCCTCCGGGCGCTGGCCTGGCACCCCGACGGAGAGCACCTCCTCTGCGGGTCCTGGGACTTCGTGGCCCACATGCTCCACAGCAGCACCGGACGCGTCGTGCGGCAATGGCAGGGCCACGCGGACGGGGTGGACTTCGTCGCGGTGGAGCCCTCGCGCGGGCTGCTGTGCACCGGGAGTTCCGATGGCACCGTGCGCGTCTGGTCGCTCGACTCCACCGAGTGCCTCGCCGTGCACGACGTCGGCCACGCCAACCTGGGAGGCCTGCTGGTGCACGACCGGACGCTCTACGTGACGTGTCAGCAGGAGCTGTTGTCGGTGCCTCTGGACTAGCGCGGAGCCCTCCCATTGGCGGTCGCAGCGGCGTGGTTCTCGAGATGTTCAATGGCGTCCATTCGTCCAGGTCCGCAGGAGGCATCCTCCGAGGGAGCTGCTGTCGTGGTCCGCCCTCGCATCCCCGGGAGCCTCCATGCCGCGGTCCAGGACGGCCGTACTCGCGCTGCTCATCACCCTCGCGCTCGCACCCTCAGTGGCCACGGCGGGCCAGAGTGCCTCCACCCGCTGGGCGGCGAGCCGGGGTGACTTCCTCACCTGGCAGCTCAGCGGCGTGGCCCGCGCGGCGGATGGCTCGCTCCATCTGCTTGCGGGCCAGTCCTGGTCCGGCACCGACCCCTACGGGCCGGGCGGCTACTACGGCGGCACCTACTACAACGGCGGCTCCTTCTTCCAGGGCGAGGCCACGAGCCCCATCGTCTCCAGCGCGTTCGGCTTCCGTGAAGCCATCGCCTCCTGGGAGGCCACCACGCCCACGGGCACCTGGGTGGAGACGCTGGTGCGCGTGCAGGTGGGCGGCGCCTGGACGAAGTGGTTCAGCCTGGGTGTCTGGGCTTCGGACGCCTCCACGGTGCAGCGCCACTCGGCGGACTCGCAGGCGGACACCGTGGCGAGGGTCTCCATCGACACGCTCCTCGTCACCGCGAAGAAGAGCGCCGCGACCGCGTGGCAGGTGAAGACGCGGCTGTTCAGCGCGAACGGCGTGGCCACGCCCGTGCTGCACGCCAGCGCGCTCACCACCTCCACCTCACCGGAGTCACGGCCCACCGTGCCCGCGGGCAACCCGGCCCGCTGGAACCAGGTGCTCGCGGTGCCGCCGTGCTCGCAGATGGTCTACCCGGACGGCGGCGAGGTCTGGTGCAGCCCCACGTCCACGGCGATGGTGCTCCAGTACTGGACGGCGGACACGCGGGGCTGCGAGGCGAACGTGCGTGCGGCCGTGGCGGGTGTGCATGACTGGTATTACGGCGGTCACGGCAACTGGCCCTTCAACACCGCGTACGCGGCGGGCCAGGGCTTCCAGGCGCACGTGGCGCGCTTCACGAGCTTCGCGCAATTGGAGCCGTGGCTCTCCGCGGGAGTGCCCGTCATCCTCAGCGTCGCGTGGGGCAAGGGTGAGCTGACCGGCGCGCCCATCCCCTCCACCGCGGGCCACCTCCTCGTGCTCGCGGGCTTCGACGCGGTGGGAAACCCCGTGGTGAACGACCCGGCGGCCGCCAGTGACACCGCCGTGCGGCGCACCTACTACCGTTCGCAGCTGGAGCCGCTGTGGCTCTCGCGCTCCGGAGGCACCGCCTACCTCGTCTACCCCCGGGATTGGCCGGTGCCCGCGCTGTAGCGGCTCGTCACGCATTTGCGCTTCCTGCTCAACGGCAGGGAGCCGCGCTGGGTGCGTTGACTGGGGTACGCTAGAGCACATGAGCTTGCCTGCCCCCCCGCCCCTCGACACCGTGGCCATCGTCGCCAGCATCAAGGCCACGGCCGAAAAGACCTGGAAGGAGTCCGTGGATACGCAGCGGGGGAATCCAGCCGACGCCGGTTTCGTCAGCTGGGATACCCGCCTCAGCGACCCGCTTCCCATGACGTGGCCCCTCGTGGAGCCGGCGTTTGCCTTCTACGCGTACGCCCGAGGCATGAATCCCATGCGCCTGCGGGACGGGGAGTTCGTCGGCCCCACCTGGGCCCGAATCACCTGGTCGGCGAAGAGCCAGAAGCCAGAGCTCACCCGCCTGGACACCCGGCTTGCGTCTCACGGGGTCCAGGGCGTACGGCCCCTGATGAAGGAAGAGATGGAGACGCTGAAGGTGAAGCCGCTCGAAGTGCTCCTGGGTCCGCGGACGAAGGCCGCGGACCAGCAGCTCAAGGCCTATTACTGCCTCCAGCGCTCGGTCGGAAACATCCCCGCTGAAGCAGTCACCGCCCACGCCGCGTTCTTCAAGTGGCTGGACTGCAAGCCCTAGGCTTTCGCGCCGATCGCCTGCTCCACCTGTTGTCGACACGCCTCGGCCGAAGCCTCGGGTTTGTAGTCCGCCAGCGCTTCCGCCCGGGCGGGGTAGAAGCTCTGGAGGCTCGTCCACCCATGCTGCCGCCGGTCCCCTGACTCGGCTTGCAGCAGCTGGAGGATGGGCTCCTCGTACTGCGCCAGGTCCTCGCCGCGCTGTGCCAGCTCCGCCAGGAGCAGATGGGAGATGTAGTACTCCGCCTCCAGGCGCTGCTTCAGCGACGCCGGGTCCGTTCGACGCAAGTTGTTGCTCAGGATCCTCGCGACGACGAGGAACGGCAATCCGCCGACCCCGTATCCCAGCACCCATCCCACCGGCACGCCCCCGGCTGCCCCCATCCATCCCAGGAGGCCGTGCCCCACGAATGCGCCCACGGCCGCGCCCGCCAGAACCGACAGCAACCGACACAAGTCGAAGACGGTGAACACCCGCTGTCTCCTTCCCTCGAAAGCCCGTGCCGGAATGGCACACCCCCAGGCCCGCCAGGATGACAACCTGGCGGGCGGGTGGCTCGATTCAAGGGTCAGTGCCCTGCACCGGCGCAGGAGCTGTCGCCTCCTTCAGCAAGTATCCGGCCAGGGGCCGGGCGCCCCTCGAGCGTCTTCAGCGCTTCAGCCACATCGGCTCGCCGGGGCACAGCCGGCAGCGGGCCTCGCCGTTGGCACAGGAGGTCGCGCAGGACGGGAGCGCCGCTCGGGCCGAGCTTCCGGCGCGGTACAGCAGGTCCTGATACGCCATGGAACCCACGATGGGGTGCATGCTCTGGAACTGCACCACGGTGGCCCCCGAGCGCTTCAGCCGGAAGGTCGGCGTCCCCACCGCCAACGCCGTCCGGAGGGTCTGCACGCCGCCCGCCGTCTTGTCCTCGCCATAGGTCGTCGAGCCCTGCGTGATTTCCAGCCGGCCCGCGGACGTGAGGAAGCCCACCAGCTCCACGTCATTCGTCGCCGGGCACCCTGCCTTGCACACCGCGAGGTTCGCGGAGGTCTGCGTCGTGGGCACGAGGGACGAATTCTGGATGCGGTGGTTGTAATACAGCACGTCGCGCTCGATGGTCGGCCGCGTGCCTGTCTTGAACCACTGGATGTAATACGCGGTCATGTCGTACGCGGGCCACTGCTTCCCCGTCGACGGCCGGATGTTGTGGTGTTCGTGCTGGTCGTTCCAGGTGACGATCTGGACCTCGTCCATGCCGTCCGCAATCACATTCTCCCAGATGGAGCGGAGCGTCAGGGAGTTGCGCGCCTCCCAGAAGGCCTTGTTCTTGGGCCGGTAGTCCTGGCTGCTCATCGGGTGGATCCACGGCTTCCCGTACCCGGCCGCCTTCGTCTTCAGGCTCCCGGAGTACCCCGCCGTCGTCACCGGGACGGCCGTCCCCCACCCCGCGTAGGCATCCCCCACGTTCTTGTACTCCTCGAAGAGCGCCGTGCTCCCCGTGCCCAGGAAGACGGGCACCAGGTACAGGCTCATGCCCAGCTCCGTGGACGCGCGCTGCTTCACGGTGGCGTAGAACGCCGCCGTCCGGCCCTGCGCGGCGGGGTTGAACAGGCCCACGACATACTTCCCGTCCGGGCGCCGCAGGAGCGCCGTGTATCCCTTCATCTGGCCCAGGATGCGAATCATCAGGTCCTGGTCCCCCGCCTGGCTCCCCGAACCCAGGATCGTCATGTCGAAGTTGGGGATGATGTCGAAGGCGCCGGCCTGCGAGGCCGCGTCGGCAATCGTCTTCGCCCGCGTCCACACCGCGCCGTTGTTCACGTCGCTGTCGGTCCACAGGTTCAGATAGAAGCCATCGATGCCAATCCTCGCCGCGAGCTCGATTTCGTCCTTCGCGTCGCGAAGCCGCCAGTCCGTCTCCGTGCGGGGCAGTCTCGGGAGCGGCCGCTCGCGCATCATGCCGCCGTAGGCCGCGTGGACTCCGCCCTCGCCGTTCACCGCGATGTAGCTGCGCTCGTAGTAGTCGTTGGACGTCGGGTTGGTGTTGTCCATTGACACCGGGTAGTAGTGCCAGTGCGCATACACCCGCTTCGCCGACGTCCGGAGCGTGGTGCGCGGCACCGCCGTGAACGCCCACTCACAGGGGCCACAGTCCGGCCCGCAGTCGACTCCCGTCTCGGTGCCGTTGCGCACCCGGTCCGAGCAGGTCGCGGCGGCCGCCACGCTCAGTGGGAAGCTGGACTGGTTGTCGCTTTCGTTGGTCTCCGCCGGCAGGCGGTTGATGTCATCCACATGCGCGAGGAGCGTGTGGGCCCCCGCCGTGGCCGGCGCGGTCCATACCTTCGTCCCCGAGGGGCCGGAGTTGGCGGTGAGCGTGACGCTGGCCCCCGGCGCGATGGAGCTCGTGTACGTGTCCGACCACGACACCTGCGTCCCGTTCACCCAGAAAGAGAGGCCGTGGACGATGCCCGCGGGCGTCGCGACGTTCCCCGCGTTCCGGATGGTCGCGCTGAAGGTGACGGCACTGCTCGGAACCACCGTCGTCGGGCTCACGCCCGTGACGACGAGGTTGTAGCCGTCCACGAGCGCGTCCTGCTGCGACTCCAGGGGGTCCTGGAGCGGCTCTCCGCCACAGCCCATCCACGCGGCCAGCAGTCCCAGGGGCAGGACCTTCCAGGTGCTCTTCCAGTTGTGATTCGCGGCGTGCATCCAAAGTCTCCGTTCCAGATCGCATTTTCCTGTCTCGCCATCACGAACCGGATGGCGAGACAGGGGCGGGCAGGCTCCATTGTCGCGATGGAGCGGAACGGGTTGCTTCGTGAACAGCTACTTGCAGATGCTGGCGCCGTTGGGCGCGTAACCGCACCGCTTGGGCGAGCAGCACTCGAGGCCATTTTCGCAGACATCACACGACGGCGCGCAAGTCCCCCCATTACAGCTGTTGGGCCAGCTGCACTGCCTGCCACAGGCCCCGCAGTTGTTGTTTGAATCGAGGTACGCCTCGCAGCCGTTGCTGTAGACCCCGTCGCAATCGGCCCAACCCGCGGCGCAGGTGTTGATGGTGCAGGCGCCCGCCGAGCAGCTCGAGGCGGTCGCATTGGCTGTGTTCGCGCAGGTCAGCGTCTGGCCGCCGCAAGCCCCCGCGCCGTTGCACACGTCACCCAGCGTGCAGGCATTCCCGTCGTTGCATGAGGTGCCAGCCGCCTTGGGCGCGTAGACACAGCCACCCTGGGTCCAGGTGCCCGGCGATTCACGGCAATCGTTGCCCGTCCCAGGGCAGGGCTCGAAGTTGGGGATGATGTTCAGCTTGAACGCGCCACTCCGCGAGGTCGGTGGCTCATAGCTGTCGACGATGATCCGGAGCTGGGCACCCGCGGCGAGGCTCAGGGTGACCGAAGAGTTGAGGACGGTGCCGGGCGCCTCGTCATTGCACCCCAGCAACTCCGTCGCGCTGGTCGCGTTGAAGGTGTAGATGTGCAGGACGCTGTCGAGCGCGGAGCCCAGGGTATTGAAGGTGTAGCTGCCGGCCATCGGAGCGGTCCATTTGAAGGACAGGTCCGGGCCTCCAAGGCCATCCGCGCAGGACGCGGGAGCGGTGAACTCGTTGGCCGCGTTGTACACGCTGCCAGACGTCACCGGCTCTCCCATGTTGGAGCCGAGATCGACGTAAAGCCTCTGCTTCATCTGTTCCAGGTCGACCGGCGCCTTCTCCCCGGCAACCTCGTCTGTGACACCGCACGCGGTGGATGCCAGGACACCAGCGACAGCCAGTGAAAACACAAGACAGCGATGCATCTGCTTCATTTCAGAGCCCCCCAGGAGGAACAGGAGCACCCAGAATACACAGATTAGTTTCAAATCGAAGCTAAATGTTCTGATTGACAACCATGAATGGCACCAGATTGGACTGCCGTACAATGGCCGGCACAGCTCAATGCCTCCCTGCGGAGATGACTTGAAAAGACAGGCTAGGCCCGGTGCCAGAGGATATCCCCGCCGGGCCCCGCGACGGCGTGACCTTCCGTGCCGACAGGCTCCTCCTTGCCGTCACACAGGAAGTGGATGCCCTCGGTGTCCCGCGCCGGGACCTTCGCGAGGAAGCGCTCACCGGATGCCGCGCATCCGACGATGACGCCGAACCTCGGGCTGCCGTCGCGTTCGTACAGCACTGTGTATGTCTCGATGCGGCCGGGGCCGGTGAAGTCCTCCACGAACGGTGGGACGGGGCCGCGCGCGGCGTCTGCTTCCGCCTGATGCTCGAAGGACTGGGGCAGGGTTCCGGCGGCCGGCGGCTCACGCGTAAGCACGAGGCTGTGGTTGTACGTCGCGAAGCCGCCATTGCCGAAGAGCAGGCCATGGCGTCCCTCCTCGCGCAGCCGCTGCACCATGCTGACCACCACGTGGCTCATGTAGTTGGCGATGGGACCGCCGCCGAACGTGAGGCCCCCGAACACCGTCGCGGGCTTCTCCAGCGGCCAGCCCAGCACCCGGCGCGCCATCTTCGGCACACAGGGGAAGCAGCTGTAGAGCTCCACGAAGTCGAGCATGTCGACAGTCAGCCCATTCAGCACCAGCGCCCGGCGCAGCGACACCGCCATGCTCGGAGAACTCGCGTAACCATCGCGTGCGAGGAAGTCCTCCGGCTCGTGCGCGGCCGCCCCCTGCCCCACGTACACGAGGCGGTCCTCCGGGATGCCCCGCGCCAGCGCATTCGCCAGGCTGGTGACCAGGAACCCGGCGCCTTGATTCACGGCGCTGTTCGCCACCATCCGCTTGCAGTACGGAAACGCGATGGGCCGGTTGGACGGCGAGGGCGTGACAATCTCATCCACGGTCAAGGGCTCGCGGATCCACGCGCCTGGGTTGCCCGCCGCGACCTGGGAGAACCTCGACCAGATTTCGCCGCTCTCCCGCTGCGCCTCCGCCAGTGTCTGTCCATACGCGGCCCGGCCTGCGTTCTCATACAGCGGATAGACGTCCACCGGGGAGTTGAGGCCGTAGCGCTTCCGGTAGTCCGCGTGCGCCTGGACACCGATGGTGGTCGCGGCGTTGTGCGCGGAAGGCGCGTCCCCGGCCGCCAGCGCCGCACGCCGGGATGCCGTGCGCAGCGCCTCACCGCCCACGACCGCCGCGACCTCCACCGCCCCGGAGGCAACGCGGTTGGCGGCCTCGTGGAGCAGGCGCACCGGGCTGTCGCCACTCGCCTCCGCCGTCTGTTCCTGGAAGCGCGGCCGGGCCCCCAGGCGCTCCGCCAGCGCGAGCGGCAACGGCCCCAGCTGCCGGAACGAGAGCTGATCCACCACCGCCAGCGAACCCAGCCGGGCGAGCCACCCACCGCCCGCGTCCGCGTCCGCCGCTCGCAGCGCGGCCTCCATCAAGCCCAGGGAGTCCAGGCCCCGCAGCGGATCCTCCGGCCGGTCGTTCACCTGCCCCACGCCCACGATGACGGGAATCCTGTTCGCGTCCTTCATGCCCCACCTGCTCCCACGGCCCGCCATCCCGGTCAACGCGCGGATATCATCCGGGTATAATTGACGGCCGTTTCTATCCGGATGATATTCCCTCCATGCCGTCACCCACCGCCACCTGGACCGCCTTCGCCGGACAGCGCCTGCTTGCCTCCGGTTCCCCCGCCGAGGTCGTCACCTCCGCCAAGGCCTCACTCGACGCGGGCGAGTCCGAATCACTGCTCCTGTTCGACGACGCCACGGGCCTGACGGTGGACTTCCACCTGCGCGGCACGCTGGAGGACGTACTCGCCCGCCTCAAGCCCGCGCCGGACCCAGCCGCCGAGTCCTCCGAGCCCCGAGGCCCCGGCCGTCCGAAGCTGGGCGTGGTGGCCCGCGAGGTGACGCTGCTGCCCCGCCACTGGGAGTGGCTGGCCGAGCAGCCCGGCGGCGCGTCCGTGGCCTTGCGCAAGCTGGTGGAAGCCGCTCGCGCGAACAGCGGCGACGCCGACCGCGTCCGCCGCGCCCAGGCCGCCGCGGACCGCTTCATGACCACGATGGCGGGCAACGTTCCAGGCTACGAGGAGGCCGCTCGCGCGCTCTACGCGGGGGACCGCGCCCGCTTCAACAAGTGGACCCGGAGCTGGCCGGACGACATCCGCGACTGCGCCCGGAGGCTCGCGGCCCCTGCCTTCTCCAAGGAGACGCCTTGAACCACCAGTGGGTGCTCAAGTCGCGTCCCCAGGACGCGGTCTCCGACGCCTGCTTCGAATGGCGCCGGACACCCATCCCCACCCCGGGTCCCGGCGAAGCGCTCGTGCGGGTCGCCTGGCTCGCCATCGAACCCACCCAGCGCACGTGGCTCAATCCCCACGCGACCTACATCCGGCCCGTCGAGCCTGGCGAGGTCATGCGTGGGGCCGGCGTCGGGCAGGTCATCGCGTCCCGCTCGGAACGGCTCGCCGTGGGCGATTGGGTGACGGGGCTGACGGGCTGGCAGGAGTACGCGCTGGCCGGTGACGCGGGCCTCTTTGGCTTCAACAAGGTGCCGGACGGCATCGACCCCCGGGCCATGCTGAACCTGTACGGCGCCAGCGGGCTGACCGCGTGGATTGGCATGACGGACATCGGCCGCGCCGCTCCAGGTGAGACGGTGCTGGTCTCCGGCGCCGCGGGCAGCGTGGGCTCCATCGCCGGACAGATTGCACGGCTGCGGGGCTGCCGTGTCATCGGCATCGCGGGCGGTGCGCACAAGGCGGACTGGGTCACCCGCGTCGCCCGCTTCGACGCCTGCATCGACTACAAGTCCGAGGACGTCCGGGCGCGGCTCCAGGCATTGGCGCCCCAGGGTGGAGGGCTTCATCTTCCTGGACCACGTCGCGCGCTTCCCAGAGGCCTTCCGCGAGCTGTCCACCTGGTCCGCCAGGGCCAAGTTCGTCCTGGCGGAGACCATCGCGGAAGGACTGGAGCAGGCGCCCTCCGCGCTGCGCGGATTGTTCGTGGGCCGCAACCTGGGCAAGCAGCTGGTCCGCGTCTGAGCATCACGCCGCTTCGGCCACATCCCCGGCGGCCGGAGCCTCCTCCTCGTCCAGCCCCTCACGGCGCCGGTCGAGCCGCGCCTGGAGGTCCTTGATGATCTGCACGCAGAGGAGCGACATGGCCGCGGCACTGACCGAGGCCAGGACTCCCGCCACCGTGCCCGCGGTGCTGTCGACCGCTGCAATCGGGCGGGATGACAGACCCGTTTCGACCCGATCCAGGACCAGCGCCAGGATGTGCGATGTCCACCACCACTGCAGGGGAAGCGACGCGACGAAGCGCATTCCCCCCAGTCGCTCCGCGATGTCCCGCATCACGCCGTACGGCTTCCACCAGCTGATGAAGGGGATCAGCCACATCCAGACCGCACCCGCAGGGCTCCTCCCAATATCCATCCCCAGGCCCTCGAGCTGACGGACCACACGGTGGACCCACATCAGGAAGCTGATCTTCTCGGCCAGCGTGACCACGAAGACCAGGAACAGGAAGCTGTTCTCGGCCACGTACTGGAGCCTCGCCTGGCCCTCGATTTCAGGGCGTACCAGGAGGCCGAAGAGCACGCCCACCAGGGACGTTCCGACCTGGGCGTATTGCAGCACCGTGGCCCGGCGCGCCCGCGCGCGCGAGTCCGGCACCTCCAGCGCGGAGAGCCGCAAGCACTCGCGGCATCGGCCTTCGCCCGCCACGCACCCTGAGCACGCGTATCTTCCACACCGCGCGCAGGTGAGCACCGCTTCCCGTTCGGGATGCTGCGGGCACACGGGCCGTGACGCGACGTCCCCCTCGACTGCATCGACCATGAGAGGAATCAGGCCCGGTCCTCAATCCTTCGTCAATCCTACATGGGCAAGGCTGGCGCCCAGCCGCCGGAGCCCTTCTGGAATGCGCGCGGCGGGAATGCCGCCATACCCCAGCACCAGCCCCGGCCGGGCGCGCGGCCCCGCGAAGTAGCGCGACAGGGTGATGAGTCCCACGCCCACAGTGCGGGCCCGCGCCACCGTCTCCCGCTCCAGCGCCAGGCCTCCCCGCCGGAACGTCGCGCACAGGTGCAGCCCCGCCACGGAGGGCACCGCCTGGAGCCAGTCGCCACAGTGGCGCGCGAGCCCTTCCGCCACGCGCTCGTGCCGCGCCTCGTACTCGCGCCGCATCTTGCGGATGTGCCGCGCCAGCAGCCCGCTGTCGATGAACCTCGCGAGCGCGGCCTGCTCCGGCACCGGGCTGTGCCAGTCCATCACGCGCCGGGCCCACCGCAGCTCCCGCTGGAGCGACGGCGGCGCGACCAGGAATCCCAACCGCAGCATGGGGACCATCACCTTCGAGAACGACCCCACGTAGAGCACCCGCCCGGAGCGGTCCATCCCATGCAACGTCTCCAGCGGCCGGCCGCCAAAGCGGAACTCGCTGTCGTAGTCGTCTTCAATCACCACCGCGTCCCGCCGCTTCGCCCACTCCAGCAGCGCCACCCTGCGCGCGGGCGACATGGGCATGCCCAGCGGAAACTGATGGGACGGCGTGACGTAGACGAGCCGCGCGGCGTCCGGCAGCGCCGCCACGTCCAGCCCTTCTGGGTCCACGGGCACGGGCACCACGCGCGCGCCCAGCGACTGGAACACCTGCCGCGCGGGCGGATAGCCCGGCTCCTCCATGGCGACGCAGTCCCCCGGCTCGATGAGCACCCGGCCCACGAGGTCCAGCGCCTGCTGCGCGCCATTGGTGATGAGCACGTCGTCCGCCTCCGCGCGCACGCCCCGCGCGACGCCCACGTGCCGAGCCACCGCCTCCCGCAGCCCCAGGTGCCCTGCCGCGTTCACGTAGCCGCCGGACACCGTGGCGGCCCGCAGCTGACGCGCCACCAGCCGGCGCCAGGATTCAAAGGGGAAGCCCGAGACATCCGGACTGCCCACGCCAAAGTCATACGCGGCGGGAGCCAGCGGCACGGGCAGGTCCGGCAGCGACCGCCAGAAGGCCCGCGCGCGCAGCGGCACCTGAACCTCCCGCCCTGCCCTGCCACGCGGCCGGGACGCCTCCCCCTGGACGAAGCTCCCCGCGCGCGTGCGCCCCGCGATGAGCCCCTCCGCGGTGAGCCATTCATACGCCACGCCCACGGTGTTGCGAGCCACGTCCAGGCGCAGGGCCAGCTCGCGCGTGGGCGGCAGCCGCTCGCCATGCCGCAGGCGTCCGTCCAGGATGGCCGCGCGCAGGCCCCGGTAGATCTGCCCGGCCAGGTCGCGGCGCCCCCGGAGTTCCACATGGAAGTCCATGCCGCATCCTCCCACGGATTGGCCCAATGGAATTCGCCAATCCTGGCCCTGTCACCGGGCCAGCGGCGACGCATCCTGCCGCCATGACCCACGCCCTCTACGCCTCCCACCCCATCGACTCCGAGCGCCTGCCGTGGATCCCCATGGGCCGGCCCGGGCTCGCGTTCAAGCCGCTGCGCTTCTTCCGCGACGGCAGCGGCTGGATGTACCTCTTCCGCCTGGAGCCCGGCACCCTCATCCCCCGGCACCGCCACCTCGGCGAGTCACACGCCTTCAACCTCTCCGGCAGCCGCAAGCTGCTCGACACCGGCGAGGTGATTGGCCCGGGCACGTATGTCTATGAACCGCCCGGCAACGTCGACAGCTGGCAGGTCGTGGGCGACGAACCCCTGGTCCTGCACATCACCGTGAAGGGCGGCATCGAATACCTGGGCGAGGACGGCCAGGTGCTCCGGAGCGTGAGCCCCGCGGAGCGGCTGGAGACGTACCGCCGCTGGTGCCAGGAGCATGGCGCGGAGTTCCGCGCCACCTGCGAGTGACCCGAAGAGAGGAATTTCCACCCGCCGAGCGCGCCGGGCAGGTCCGCATCAATGGCATATATCCCACAGAGAGCGTCGCCGACTCGGTGAGCACGCCATCAAGGTCGAAGAGGCACGCGCGTATCCCAGGAGGTACCCCCAAGCCGCTTCATCAGATGCCCGCCTCCTGCCCGTAGAACTGGGTGTCCTCGCGAAACCCGCCCTGTCCGTCGCCGAGCTGGTGATAGTCCTCTACGAGCTCGATTGAGCGCAGGTACTTGACCATCTTGAATCCAAGCTGCGTCTCGACACGCAATCGGCACGGCGCTCCGTGCGGGATCGGCAACGGCGCTCCATTCATCTCGTAGGCGAGGAGGGTCTGCGGATGACGAGCCAGCTCGAGGTCGATGGTCTCGTAGTAACCTCGACCGTCGAGTTCGTCGAAGCCGCGCAGCACGAGGTAGCGCGCGCTCGGGAGGGGCCGGCAGCGGTCGAGCATTTCGGCGACCGCGACGCCCGCCCACTCGCCGACGGCGGACCAGCCCTGAATGCAGTGGTGCTTGGTGATCTGAGTCTGTTTAGGAAGCGCGCGCAGGTCGGCCAGCGAAAGCTCGAGCGGAGCCTCGACGAGACCGCCCACCGAGAGGCGCCACTCGATGAATCCACGCTCAGCCAGGCGCTGGTACTCTGCGGAGGCCGGCGGGTAACCGTTGACCCGGAAGAACGGCGAAATGTCATCCTCGGTGTAGCGCTGGCGAGAGGTGACGTGATGGAGCAGAGCGCGGCGCATCGGCTCGATGACCCAGCCGAGCCAGCGCTGCACCGAGCGGCGGTGCTTCAAGCTGAAGAGCGTGGCCCAGACGTGCAACACCAACACGACGCCGAGGCCGGCGACGCCGATCCACACCGCAACCCGCTCGCTTGAATAGTCCCCGTGGATGATCCACGCCATGTTGCGCGGGAAATCTTCGACAGCGACGAGCAGGACATGGACGAACGTGAAGGCGACCATCGCGACCAGCGAGAGGAAATGGATGCTACGCGCGGGTTGTCGGCCGCCGAATAGCCGCACGTACCAGGGGAAGCGCGCCGCGACCGCCGGTGACATCGCCGCCCCGGTGAGCATCAATAGGGGCGCCAGCACGAACACGACGCTGGCGTAGGTCAGCTGCTGGATCGCGTTGTAGGGATGACCGGCCGGGGGCGCGTGGAAGTGCAGATAGGTCCACACGTCGCGGGCCGCCTCCGGGAAGAGGCCCCACGACGTGGGCACGAGCCGTCGCCACTGGCCGGTGCCGAACAGGAGGCCGACATAAACGAGACCATTCAGGATCCAGAAGATCGCGCAGAAGAAGTGCCAGTGGCGGCCCATGCCGAGGTTGCGCCGGCCGGGCAACGCGATGAAGGACGAGAAGGCTGTTTCCTCGTCGGCGCCCGTCCACAGCCTGTCCGCCGGCATCTTCTTCCGGCTGAGCCGCAACCATTCGCTCCCGGGGTTGCAGTCATCGCGCCAGTAGAGCTTCGGATGCGCGCTCAGGATCTCCAGGCCGCTCCGCACCATGAACCCGACGAGCAGCAGATTCAGGTAGTGGCTGATGCCGATCCAATGGAGGAAGCCGAACGCTTGGGCGAACGGATTCATGAACTGCCATCCCCGCCGTCCGACGGCCGCGCGATAGCCGCGCGAAGAGAGTCCCGGTTCATACGAGCGATGACATCAATGCTGATCCGCTTGGGGCAGGCATCCTGACACTCGCCATGCCACGAGCAGTTGCCAAACGACTCCGCGTCCATCTGCTTGACCATGCCAATGGCGCGACGCTCGCGCTCGGGCTGGCCTTGAGGCAGGAGCCCCAGATGGGAAATCTTCGCTCCCGTAAACAGCGCGGCCGAGGCGTTGGGGCAGGCCGCCACACACGCCCCGCACCCGATGCAGGCCGCGGCATCCATTGCGGCCTCGATGCTCTGTTTTGGCACCCGGGTTACGTTTGCCTCTGTCGCTGCCCCGGTCGGCGCGGTGACGAAGCCGCCGGCCGCGATGATGCGATCCAGGGCGCTCCGGTCGACGACGAGATCCTTCAGGACGGGGAATGCACGTGCACGCCAGGGCTCCAGCGTAAGCTCCATCCCATCCGTGAAGTGGCGCATGTGGAGCTGGCAGACAGCCGTGCCCGCAACGGGGCCGTGGGCGATGCCATCAATCATGAAGCCGCACGTGCCGCAGATGCCCTCCCGGCAGTCGCTCTCGAACGCGATGGGTGAGTTGCCCTCGGATGTGAGCCGCTCGTTTAGAACGTCGAGCATCTCGAGGAAGGACATCTCCGAGGTAATGCCCCGGACCTCGTAACGGGTGAACCCACCTTCCGTTTGAGGAGCCTTCTGCCGCCAGATGTGCAGGACCAGGTTCATCTGGCCACGAGCCTGGCTTCGCAGACGAGGTGGTTCCTGGTGTTCTTGAAGCCCGCCTGACCCAAGATTGGCGATAAGGCCATCGCGATGCGGTCCGCTTGTGCCGCGCCCCATGGCCCTTCTGGATTGGTGCCCGGCCCTTCTTCGAAGCGCGAGGCGAACGAGCAAGCTCCCTTGAGGCTTCCCACCCAGCGTGCGGATGCTTTGCGTAATGGCATGACGGCTCCCTTTGGCTACTTGTAGCTCCTCGTCTCGGCGGCCACCGCCTCGAACGCGAGTGGCTCTTTATGAAGTGCCGGCGGGGCCCTGTCTCCGCGGTGCGCCCAGACCGACACGTGGGCAAAATTCTCGTCGTCGCGTTTCGCTTCGCCGTCGAGCGTCTGATGCTCCTCGCGAAAGTGCGCGCCACATGATTCGCGCCGCTCAAGCGCGTCCCGGCACATGAGGTCGGCGAGCTCGTAGTAGTCCGCGAGGCGCCCTGCCCGTTCGAGGGACTGGTTCAGTTCCTCCCCGGTGTCCGGCAGCCGGAGATCCTGCCAAAAGGCGCTACGCAGCTCCGGGATCCGCTCGAGCGCACGCGTGAGCCCGCGCTCATTGCGCGCCATGCCGCAGTGTTCCCACAGAAGCGCCCCGAGCTCGCGAAAGTGGTCATCGACGGTTCGTGCTCCCCGGCAACCGAGCAGCCGTTCGAGCTTGGACTTCACTTCGCGCTCGGCGTCCCGGAACGCCGGTCCATCCACTTTGTTCGAACGGGGTCCCTGCCGCGCGAGCTCGTCACATATCGTGTTCGGCGCGATGAAGTAGCCATCGGCCAATCCCTGCATGAGAGCGCTCGCGCCCAACCGGTTCGCCCCATGGTCGGAGAAATTGGCCTCGCCAAGGACGTAGAGCCCGGGAAGGGTGCTTTGAAGGTCATAGTCCACCCAGAGGCCACCCATCGCGTAATGGACTGCCGGATAGATGCGCATGGGCACCCGGTAGGGATTCTCTCCGGTAATCTGCTCGTACATCTCGAAGAGGTTGCCGTAGCGCTCGCGGATGACGTGCTCTCCGAGCCGCCGGATGGCCTCGGAGAAGTCGAGGTAGACGCCCCTTCGACCCGGTCCGACGCCCCGGCCCTGGTCGCAGACCTCTTTCGCTGCGCGCGACGCGATGTCTCGCGGTGCGAGGTTCCCGTAGGTGGGGTAGCGACGTTCGAGGTAGTAGTCCCTGTCGTCCTCGGGGACGTCGCGCGGCGCTCTGACGTCGCCCGCCCTACCCGGCACCCATACGCGACCGTCGTTGCGGAGGGACTCGCTCATCAGGGTGAGCTTCGATTGATGCGCGCCGCTGGCCGGGATGCACGTCGGGTGGATTTGGGTGAAGCAGGGATTGGCGAACGCGGCACCGCGGCGATGAGCGCGCCAGATGGCGGTCGCGTTGGCGCCGCGCGCGTTGGTGGACAGATAGTAGATGTTGCCGTACCCCCCGGTAGCCAGGAGCACCGCGTCGCCAGCCAGCGAGCGAATCCCGCCCGTGACGAGGCTGCGCACGACGATGCCCCGCGCTCGGCCGTCCTCGACGACGACATCGAGCATCTCAGTGCGAGGGTGCATGCACACCTGCCCGGCCTGGACTTGCCGCTCCAGGGCCTGGTACGCGCCGAGCAGAAGCTGCTGGCCCGTCTGGCCGCGCGCGTAGAAGGTTCGGGAGACGAGCGCGCCGCCAAACGAGCGGGTCGCCAGAGTCCCCCCGTACTCGCGCGCGAACGGCACCCCTTGCGCGACGCATTGGTCGATGAGCTGGTTGCTGAGCTGGGCCAGCCGATAGACGTTGGCCTCGCGCGAACGGAAATCGCCCCCCTTGAGGGTGTCGTGGAAGAGGCGCCAGACGCTGTCACCGTCGTTGCGGTAGTTCTTCGCGGCGTTGATGCCGCCCTGGGCGGCGATGCTGTGCGCCCGGCGCGGCGAGTCCTGGAAGCAGAAACAGTGCACGCGGTAGCCGAGCTCGCCGAGCGTCGCCGCGGCCGCGGCGCCGGCCAGTCCCGAGCCGACCACCAGGAGGGTGTACTTCCGGCGGTTGTTAGGGCCGACGAGCTGCCCTTCCCGCAGGCGCAGGTCCCATTTCTCCTCGAGTCGACCGGATGGAATCCTCGCGTCGAGCTCCATGGCTAGCGCACCACCCCGAGCAGGACCGCGATCGGAATGCTCGTGAAGCCGGCCCAGAGCAGGAGTGCAAGGACCCATGCGACGGGACGGCGCTTCGGGTGGAGTGAGGGGCGGGAGACCCCAAGGCTCCTGAGTGACGCCCATGCTCCATGCCAGACGTGCATCCCGATGAGCGCCATGGCGACGAGGTAAACGATCGCCACCCAGCCGACGCGGAACCCGCCGACGACGTTGCGGTATACATCGACCTCCTCGAATGGTGCGGGCCGGATGGTCCCGGTGGTGAGATGTAAAAGATGGAAGACGACGAACGTGGCGATTCCAAGCCCACTCCATCGCATCGTCCGCGACGCGAGCGTGGCGGACTGCGGAACCAGCTGCCGATAGCGAACCGGGCGAGCCTGAAAATCACGCCACCCCAGTCGGGCGGCGGCGGCGATGTGCACACACACCGCGAAGAGGAGGACGGCTCGCGCGAGCCACAGCAATAGCGGCTCGCGGCGAAGCAGCGCGGAGTAGGCATTGAGCGCCCCCGCCCCCTGGTACACGAGCAGGTTGCCGGCCAGGTGGAAGACGAGGAAGACGACCAGGACGACGCCGGTCGCCGCCATCAGTATCTTCATCCCGACTGTCGTGCCCCAGTGCCCGCGGTGTGGTGCCGCACGGGCTGAGTCGAGCGGTGCGGCGCTCGCGTCATCGTCAGCGAGCGCGTTTTCAAGCGCGGCCATGGATGCATCCAGTCATGGAGGAGGTCATGGTCTTCGCCCTTCTGGAGGTGGGCCGCGCAGGTGCTCAGACGCTCATGTCTATGTACGGCGTCAGGCATACGGCAACGTACCGGGGATGCACCTCTCTTGCGTCCACGCGCTCCCTGCAGACATGAGACAGAGGCCCAGCCCCCAGGGCCCAGTGACAACAACCTGGCGCAGATGCCAGGTCGTTGCCGAGGATGGGGTCAAGGGTGGCTGGCGACGCCTACCTGGGGCCAGGCGATCGTCAGCAGTACGGCGCTCTCTTCAATGGCCTCGACGTCATGGGGAACCGATGAGCCGAGCGCAAACAGCCCGCCCTTGGACAACTCGAACTGCTGCCCCTCGAGCACCAGCCGGACCCGTCCCGCCAACACCTGGAGGGAGATCTGGCCCACAGTGCCGTGCTGGCCAAGGCGCGCTCCTGACTTGAACGCCATCAAGACCACGCGCAGGTCCGTGTACTTCACGAGCGTCTTGGCACTGTGGCCATTGGTCCAGAAGGGCGCGCCCTGTCGCAGTTCCTCCATCTCCCGCGCCAGGTCCAGGCCAAGCTCCGGAGCATCGAGGTGACGTGATTGACCTTCGACGTGTTGCTCGAGGGAATAACCCTCCTCAATCTTTCCCATTGAATGCTCCTTGGCCGATCATCACTCCAATTGCCTATCAGCACTGTCTCACCGGGCTCAAACGATGCTCCTCCGCTTCGTCTGAGTCTCAACCCTCAATCCCTGGCCTGAGGGTGCGCATGGAAGGCACGGGAGCAGGATGTCCTGCCTGCCTGGTCCCCAGTCACTCGTCTCGTCGACCTGGAGCAGCACTGTGTCGCCATCCGGCATTGCCGTCATCGCCAGAGACCGGCCGATGGAAGATGCACGAGCGGCAACATCGGGCGCTCCGGCGGCACAGCAGATCGCGGACCGCTGGCACCTGCTACTGAATGGGCGGCAGAGGGTGGAACGCTGGATGACACGGCGGGCGTCCACCACGTGATGATCAAGGGCTACTCGGACGACTCCGGGCTGACGCTGAAGGCGTCCTACTGAAGCCGTCCCGCGAACCTGATGTGTGAAGCAGTGCCCGGCTCCAGGGTGATTTCTTCCCCTGGGGCCGGGGTTGGGGGAACACTCCGGGCCCATGAGCGCTCGGCGGTTCGACGTGGTGGTCCTCGGCTCCGGTCCCGGCGGTGAAGGGGCCTCGATGAAGGCGGTGAAGTCCGGCCGCAAGGTGTGCACCGTGGAACAGGGTGCGCTGGTGGGCGGGGCCTGCACGCACACCGCCACCATCCCCTCCAAGGCGCTGCGCCACGCCATCCAGCGGCTCCTGGACGTGCAGCTGGACCACCCGGAGCTGCGGGCGGAGCTGGCCCGGCACACCACGTTCAAGGACATGATGCGCAAGGCGACCAACGTCGTCTCCAAGCAGGTGCAGCTGCGCACCACCTTCTACGAGCGCAACCGGGTGGAGCTGGTGGTGGGCCGCGCGAAGTTCCGGGACGCGCACACGGTGGAGGTGACGGAGCCGCGCGGCTCCGTGGAGCTGCTCACCGCGGACGCCTTCGTCGTCGCCACGGGCTCCCGGCCCTACCGGCCCGCGGGCGTGGACTTCCGCCACCCGCGCATCTTCGACTCGGACACCATCCTCAAGCTGAGCGAGTCCCCGCTGTCGATGATCATCTACGGCGCGGGCGTCATCGGCTGCGAGTACGCCTCCATGTTCCGGATGCTCGGCGTGAAGGTGGACCTGGTGAACACGCGCGACCGGCTGCTGTCCTTCCTGGACGACGAGATCTCCGACGCCCTCTCCTACCACCTGCGTGAACAGGGCGTGCTCATCCGCCACCAGGAGGAGATGGTCTCCGTGGAGCCGCACGACGACAGCGTGGTGCTGCACCTGAAGAGCGGCAAGCGGCTGAAGGCGGACGTCTTCCTCTGGGCCAACGGCCGCTCCGGCAACAGCCAGGACCTGGGGCTGGAGGCCCTGGGCATCGCGGTGGACTCACGCGGGTGCATCCAGGTGAACGACGGCTACCAGACGTCCGTGCCGCACATCTACGCGGTGGGCGACGTGGTGGGCGCCCCGTCCCTGGCGAGCGCGTCCTATGACCAGGGCCGCTTCGCCGCCACGCACATCGTGGAGGGGCGCATGGAGCACAAGCTGGTGAAGGACATCCCCACCGGCATCTACACCAGCCCCGAAATCAGCAGCCTGGGCCGCACCGAGCGCGAGCTCACCCAGGCGGGCGTCCCCTACGAAGTGGGCCACGCCTTCTTCAAGAGCCTGGCGCGCGCGCAAATCACCGGCCGCACCGTGGGCATGCTCAAGCTGCTGTTCCACCGGGAGACGCGAGAGATTCTGGGCATCCACTGCTTCGGGGACAACGCGTCGGAGATCATCCACATCGGCCAGGCCATCATGGCGCAGGACTGGCCGGGCAACGGCATCGACTACTTCATCAACACGACCTTCAACTACCCCACCATGGCGGAGGCGTACCGCGTGGCGGCGCTCAACGGCCTCAACCGGCTGTTCTGAAAACACGAAGGGCACCGCGGGCTGATTGAAGGCCCACGGTGCCCCGGGTGTGTCACGTCAGGCAGCGCTTAGTAGCGGTAGGTGTCCTGCTTGTACGGGCCGCTCTTCTGCACGCCGATGTACTGCGCCTGCTCCGGGGTGAGCTCCGTGAGCTGGGCGTTGAGCTTCTTCAGCTGGAGGCGGGCGACCTTCTCATCCAGGTGCTTGGGCAGCACGTAGACCTTGCCCACCTGGTACTTGTCGCTGTGCGAGTACAGCTCGATCTGCGCGATGGTCTGGTTCGCGAAGGAGCTGGACATCACGTAGCTGGGGTGGCCCGTGCCGCAGCCCAGGTTCACCAGGCGGCCCTTGGCCAGCAGGATGATGCGCTTGTTGTCCGGGAAGATGACGTGGTCGACCTGGGGCTTGATCTCCTCCCACTTGTACTGCTCCAGGGAGGCGACCTCGATTTCGTTGTCGAAGTGGCCGATGTTGCAGACGATGGCCTGGTCCTTCATCTTGGCCATGTGCTCATGGGTGATGACGGACTTGTTGCCCGTGGCGGTGACGAAGATGTCCGCCTTGTCCGCGGCGTAGTCCATGGTCACGACGCGGTAGCCCTCCATCGCGGCCTGGAGCGCGCAGATGGGGTCGATTTCGGTCACCCACACCTGGGCGGACAGCGCGCGCAGGGCCTGCGCGGAGCCCTTGCCCACGTCGCCGTAGCCCGCGACGACGGCGATCTTCCCGGCCACCATCACGTCCGTGGCGCGCTTGATGCCGTCCACCAGGGACTCACGGCAGCCGTAGAGGTTGTCGAACTTGCTCTTCGTCACGCTGTCGTTGACGTTGATGGCGCGGAACAGGAGCGTGCCCTTGGCGGACATCTCCTGCAGGCGGTGCACGCCCGTCGTGGTCTCTTCCGTGACGCCCAGAATCTTGGCGCTCTTGCGCGAGTACCAGGTGGCGTCCTCGGCGAGCTTGGCCTTGATGGAGGCGTACAGCTCGCGCTCCTCCTCGCTCTGGGGGTTGGCGAGGAGGGACTGGTCCTTCTCCGCGCGCTTGCCCAGGTGCATGAGCAGCGTGGCGTCACCGCCGTCGTCGAGGATCATGTTCGGACCCTCGTGGTCGCTGCCGGCGGGGCCGAACTCGAAGATGCGGTGGGTGAAGTCCCAGTACTCCTTGAGGGACTCGCCCTTGTGGGCGAACACCGGGGTGCCGGCCTCCACCAGCGCGGCGGCCGCGTGGTCCTGCGTGGAGAAGATGTTGCACGACGCCCAGCGGACCTGCGCGCCCAGCGCCTGGAGGGTCTCCACCAGCACGGCGGTCTGGATGGTCATGTGCAGCGAGCCCGTGACGCGGGCGCCCTTGAGGGGCTGCTGCTTCGCGTATTCCTCGCGGATCGCCATGAGCGCGGGCATCTCGCTCTCGGCGATGCGGATCTCCTTGCGGCCCCAGCTGGCGAGCTTGAGGTCGGCGATGGCGTAGTCCTGATTCTGCTGCTTGGTAACCGCGGTCATGGTGTGGCTCCGGATCCAGGTGGCGCGCCGTGCTGGCAAGGAAGAGGCTTTGCCGGCCCTGGAAGAAAAGGCCGCCTCACCCTCGCAAGAAACGCGTACAGGTGAGCGCCGTTGGGTCATTCGGCTTCGAGCCTGGGGCCGGGAGGGCCTCGCAACGCTCCTCGAAGTCGCGGGGGAAACTACGGGAAGGCGCCCGGAATTTCAAAGGGTGTTTGCCTCTCTGGGGTCAGGCGGAAGTCGTACCTGGAGGTGCCCTGGCGGACAGCCGGGTGAGCGGGCGAGCATCCCATCGCCGTGTCGGACATCGGTGCGGCCCTCGAGGCGAACTCATGCGATTACCCTGGCTTATCGCGTCACTGCTTTTGATGGGAGGGTGTGCGACCCCTCGCGTCGTCCATCTCGACATGGGGAACGGCAGGCAGGTGGTCCACGACTCCGTGAAGGTGGATCCGGTCCAGGTGAGCGAGGACGCGTTCAAGGCGGCCCTCACGCAGCTCCTCCTGGACATGCGCATGGATGTTGCTTTTCGTGAAGCGGACGAGGCCGACCAACGTGGGTGGGTGCGGTCCCGGGCCCTGCTGGCGTCCTCGAAGGGCCTTGCGGATCCAGGGGATGGAGGTTCGCCCGAGTCGTTGTACGCGCGCCTCTGCCCTGATGGGGACGAGTGCTTGACCCTTGCAGGCGGGACCGGGCTGCCGTTCTCGCGCAAGGACCGGACGTTGATGGCGCTGTCGTTCGCGCTGGACACGGTCTGGGGGAGCGTCGAGGCCGAGATCGGCAAGCTGCTGAACCCGGTGGCCCTCAAGGGCATGGTGACCGCGGCCGCGTTGTCCGTGCTCGTCACGATGACGCTGCCCGAGCCCGTCACGAAGGTCATCGCGGTGGCACTGACCGCGGCGCTGGTGGCCTACCTGGGGGTGGTGCCGGTCTGGGAGATGGGCCGGGGCTTCGTGCGGCTATGGGACGACGCAGGGACGGCGACGAGCGTCATCGAGTTGCAGGACATCGGCCACCGCTTCGGGAAGGTGCTCGGCACGAACGGGACGCGTGTCCTCGTGTTGCTCATCACAGCGGCCCTGGGCGGCAGGAACGCGATGGCGGCCCAGGGGCCCAGGCTCCCGGGCTTCCCCCAGGCCGCGGTCCGAGGACAAGCCGAGGCGGGATTCCAGCTCGGGACGGCACTGAATGGCGGCGTGACCTCCATCGCGCTGCCTGCCGCGGGAGTGCTGAATGTGGCCCTGGCTCCAGGGGCTGCAGCGGCCCTTGCGATGTACGGAGAGGGACGATTTCCCGGTGACGAGACGGGGCCCGTTCATCACATCTGCACGAACAAGAACCCCATCTCCGATGCTACTGGCGGTCCCTGGACCCCTCAGTGCGCGAAGCTATTCGAGAAGGCCGGGATGACACTCGAAGACGCTGCCAACAAGGTGAGGCTCAACGGGCACGAAGGTCCACACCCTGAGCTGTACCACCAGAAGGTCGTCCGGCGCCTTGAACGTTCGGTCGCGAACTGCCGAACGACGGAGTCATGCCGGGCCAGCTTGATGAAGGAACTGGCGAGGATAGCCAACGAGCTTCTGACGCAAGGTTCCGAGTTACGGAGTCTCATTGTGAAAGTGGAGGGTTGAGGTGGAACGTCACTTCTACTCGGTCGAGCTTGGAGGTGTGCCGAGGTGGCTCCTTGAGACTCCGACACGGGATTCCGGTGAGCCATTCGACGAGCCTTGGATGTTCGCGGATGGTCGCGTTCTTCCCGACCTGGGAGCCATCACGGCACGAATCGCGCATCCAGGCAGGCAGCGAACATTTGATTTCTCTGTGATTGAAGCAGCCCCTATCGCCAGTGAAGCCATCGCGAACGTCTTCAAGACTCTTGCACCTGGCGACGTGCAGCTCTTCCCGGTGTCTATTGAGGGGGTGCCCGAACAGCACTTCGTCGTCAATGCCACCAAGGTGATTGATTGCATCGACGAGGCACGGTGCCGGGAGGTGCATCACTATGACAAGGACGATCCGGCCCCTGGATATGAAGGGGAGTACAACTGGATCTACGGACTTCGAATCGATCCCTCCAAGACCGAAGGTGCCCGTGTCTTCCGGCTGAAGAAGTTCAAGATTGCGTTCATCGTCTCGGAGGACGTCAAGAACGCCCTCGAAGCGGTCGGAAACCTGGGGGTGTCCTTTGAGCGCGTCACAGGAGCGCACTGACCCACTCGCAATCCCGGACCCCACCCTGGCAGGCTCCGGGCCATGACGGACCTCATCCTGACGGGAGCCTCGCGCGGCATTGGCCATGCGCTGGCGTTGGCGCTGGCCCCATCCCAAGACACGCGGCTGGTGCTCGTGGCTCGTGACGCGAGCCGGCTCCAGACGCTGGTGGCGGACGTGGAGCGGAGGGGCGGCCGGGCGCTGGCCGTGCCGGGGGACCTGGGGACGCTGGCGGG
>NZ_RAWL01000240.1:0-13195 GCF_003668885.1 Corallococcus sp. AB049A
GCTCCTCTATCACGCGACGCTCGCCTACCGCGAAGGGGAGGGGAAAGCTTCCCGGAACAGCCGCCGGGCATTCTCGGTCGTCCGCTGGGCGAGCACGTCCGGCGGCTCCCCCAGCACCTGCGCCATGCCCGCGAGGATGTGGGGCAGGTAGCCCGGCTCCGAGCGCTGCCCCCGGAAGGGCGTGGGCGCCTGGTCCGGCGAGTCCGTCTCCGCCACCAGCCGGTCCGCCGGAATCACCCGCAGGGCGTCCAGGGGCTTGCGCGCCTCCGCCCACGTCACCGGGCCCGCGAAGGAGAAGTGACAGCCCTTCTGGATGTAGAAGCGCGCCAGCTCCGCGCCGCCGCTGTAGCTGTGCATGAGGATGCCGGCCTCCGGCCACGCTTCCGTCTTCAGCAGCTCCATCATCGCCGGGTGCAGCCGGTGGCAGTGCATCAGCACTGGCAGCCCGTGCTTGCGCGCCAGGGCCAGGTGCCCGCGCAGCACCGCCAGTTGCCGCTCCAGCGGGGCGCCCGGAAGCGTCGGGCCGTCCAGGCCGCACTCGCCCACCGCGACCGCGCCGCCCTGGCCCAGCAGCGCGTCCAGCCGCTCCAGGTGCTCGCCGTCATCCTCCGGCCGCAGGTCCGGCAGGAACTGGGGATGGATGCCCAGCCCCACCTGGATGCGCGGCTCCTGGCGCGGCAGCGCGAGCAATGGCTCCCACGTCTCCGGGCCCACCGCCGGGATGAGGATGCCCTGCAGCCCCGCCGCCCAGGCGCGTGTGACAACGCTGTCGCGGTCCGGATTGAAGCGGGAGGCGTCCAGATGGCAGTGCGTGTCGATCATTGAGCATCCCTCTTCCCATCGCCGTTCAATCACTGACAGCCACGGATGCGGGGCCCTTCAAGGCTCCCCGGCGCCCGCGAGCGTGAAGCTATGACGCGCCGCCTGACTTTGGAGCCATTGCGAAACGGGAGGCGTGAAAATGACCAAGCGTGTGGTGTTGGGGGCGTTGTTCGGGGCACTGACGATGCTGGCCACGGGCTGTGGCGACGAGTGCGTCGACCAGTACGACTGCCGTGACAAGGGCGTGGCTCCCGCGGGCCAGCAGTGGACCTGCAACGCGGACAACAAGTGCGAGCTGCAGAATATCCCTGTCGAGCCGGAACCGGACGCGGGCACCGGGGGCGACGCGGGCACCGACGCCGGCACCGACGCCGGCACCGACGCGGGCACGGACGCAGGCACGGAGGTGGACGCGGGCACCGACGCGGGCACGGACGCCGGCACCGACGCGGGCATGAACGTGGGCAAGGGCGGCGCGTGCAGCGCGACCCCGGACTGCATGGCGGGCCTGCGCTGCGAGGCCAACACCTGCCAGTCGCTCCTCATCGCCGTGACGGCCAGCGGCGCGACGCTCAGCGACGGCGGCACGGGCACGGCCGCGCTGGTGACTCCCTTCGACGTGCCGAGCCTGACGTCGCTCAGCGACGCCGGCGTCGCCAGCGCCTACCCGCGCTTCGGCCCGGGCGGCACCCAGGTGGCCTTCGTGCAGGGGGACGTCACCGACGCCGAGGGTGAGCTCTCGGTGCGCCCGCTGCCGGTCACGGACGCCGCGGCCACCGTGCTGACCACGGGCGGCAGCGCGCGCATCCGCTACATGGAGTGGGAGCCGGGCAACCTCATCGCCTGGGTGCGCGGCAGCACGGGCATCTCCACCATCGCGGCGACGGGCGGCACGGTCACGTCGGTCACCAACAGCGGCACCTTCCCGGACTGGGCGGCCAACGGCACGGACTTCGCGTACAGCGCCGCGAACACCGGCATCTACGTCTCCACGGGCGGCGCCGCGCCGGCCGTGCTGCAGGGCTCGGCCCCCACGGGTGAGCAGCCGCACTTCAACCGCGTCACCTCGCAGCTGCTCTTCCTGGCCAACCCGGAGGGCGAGACCGTGACCTTCGGCACGGAGGTGACGCCGGTGCTCAAGCTGTACTCGCTGCCGGTGACGGGCGGCGGCACCCCGGAGGTGCTCGCTGCCAAGAGCTCCGACGCCGTCACGGGCGGCACGGTGGATTCGTACATCGCGAACCCGAACTGGGCGCCGGACGGCAGCTGGGTGGCCTACGTGCGCGCCTACTACCAGAACGTCGGCGGCGCGGCCGTGCTGTGCGGCAGCACGGGCGCGACCCTGTGCGGCAACCGCGCCGGCAACATCGTCTTCCTGCAGCGCGTGAAGGCCTCGGGCGCGGCGGACGGCGCCCCGGTGCAGCTCGCGGAGAACGCCACGCTGCCTTCGTTCTCCCCGGACGGCCGCCTCGTGGCCTTCATCAAGTCCGGTGAGCTCAACGTGCAGCCCATCGACCCGGCCACCGGCCAGGCCTCCGGCACGGCCATCGTCCACACCAAGGGCACGTACACGGTGCTGACGAACGAGGGCGACGACCACCGCCCGCGCTGGCAGCCCCGCTAGTCCCCACGCATCCCAAGCCCCGTGCTCCGGGGCTTCCCGGCCCGTGTTTCCCGTTTCTCAAGGGAACACGGGCCGTCGTGTTTCCGGTGCGAAGCGCGCCGCCCACTGCGTGCGAAGTGACGAACGCGGTCAGTGCCGGGTCCGGATGAACCCGCGCGCGGATCCACATCCGGGTCCAACGGATCCAGGTTCCAGGACGAAAGGGGAGGGAAGAAGGACTCCACCCGCGCTCACGCGAAACGCGGCACCTGGTGGAGGAAGGCTGACAGCCGTGTCGCGAAGGCCCGAGCGCCCGCGCGCTCTAGAAAGGGAGCACGGCCTGGGCACGTCATGGACCTGGACCGCAGCCTTCGTCAGCCCACGACGACGATGCGGCGGCCCAGCGCGCGGGTCATCTGCGGGGAGGTGACGAGCTCCAGCACGCCGCTCATCTCTCCGCCCGCCGTGTCGAACGCCGCCGCGATGACCTCACCCACGGTGAGCTGGGCCTTCTGGGCCGCCACCCGCGCGCGCTTCGCCGTGCGACGCAGCGCGGGCATCACCCGCCGGCCCTGCCGCCGCACCACCGAACCACCCTTCGCCTTGCCTGCGGTCCGCTTCGCCATGGTTCCTCCCGCCACTTCGTGCCGCGCGGGTGAGTACCTCGTCGGTCTGACACCATGCAGGCGGGGTGCCAGGGGTTGGCCTCCCTGGGAGGTTCCTGATTCCAGGGGTTTTCCTCGCGGATAGCGGGTTTCCGTGGGGCTGGCAGGCCCACCTTTTTTCAGCCCTTCAGGGTCGTTCCTCGTTCTGTCGAGTTTTTCGTTCACCCGGTGCGGCGATTTCCACGCAACGTTCAATCCCGCGCATCCACCGCGTGGCCCTGGGGGGACAGGGATGGGTCAGGTGTTACCCCATGGCCACAGCCCTGCGGCCGAGCGACCACGGTCGGGTTGGGGCCCGGCCGGGATTCAGGGTAGAGGGCGGGCGCCCATGCGAGTCCAGGTCCTCTTCCACGACAACTGTTTCGACGGCGCGGCCAGCGCCGCGGTCTTCACCCGCTTCTACCGGGAGCGTGTGCGCGCGGACGCGACGTTCAGCTACCGGGGCCTGTCCCACAAGCCGGGCGCGGAGGGCATCGACCCGGCCGTCTTCACCGGCGACGAGAACGTCATCGTCGACTTCCGCTACAGCCAGGACGCGCGGCTCACCTGGTGGTTCGACCACCACGCCTCCGCCTTCCAGCAGCCCGGCGACGAGCCCCACTTCCAGCGCGACACCAGCGGCCGGAAGTTCCACGACCCGCATCGCAAGAGCTGCACGCTGTACCTGGCGGACGTGGCGCGCGAGCGCTTCGGCTGGGACGCGTCCCCGCTGAAGGACCTGCTGCACTGGGCGGAGATCATCGACGGCGCGCAGTTCCCCAGCCCCCAGATGGCCGTGGCGCTGGAGGAGCCCGCGCTGCGCATCATGACGGTGCTGGAGGCGACCAAGGACGACACGCTCATCCCGGAGGTCATCCGGCGCATGCAGTCCGAGTCGCTGGCGGACATCGCCCGCTCGCCGCTCATCTCCGCCCCGCTGGAGCCGCTGCTCTTCAAGCACCAGCGCAACATCGACCTGGTGCGTGAGAAGGCCCGGTACGAGAACGGCGTCGTCCACTTCGACCTGGTGGACGAGGGCGTGGACAGCCTCAACAAGTTCATCGCGTACGCGCTCTACCCGGACGCGCGCTACACGCTGTGGGTGGGCCGGGGCTCGTCGCGCGCCAAGGTGTCGCTGGGCTCCAACCCGTGGAAGCCCCAGACGCGCCAGCACGACCTGTCCGCCATCGCCGGCCGCTACGGCGGAGGAGGCCACCCGGTGGTGGCCGCGGTGAGCTTCAAGGCGGACCAGGCGGAGAAGGCCCGGACCGCGTACCACGAGATCCTGGCGGAGCTGTCCACCGCCGGAGCCTAGCGGCGGGCGAAGAGGTCGAAGCCCGCCTGCCGCAACAGCCGCACCACCGACAGCATGGGCAGTCCCTGCACGTTGGTGCGGTCACCCTCCAGCTTCTGCAGGAGCGCCTGCCCGCGTCCCTCCACGCGGTAGCTGCCCGCGCAGCCCTCCCACTCGCCGGTGTCCAGGTAGCGCTCCAGCTCCTCCGGCGGCACGGGGAAGAACGTCAGGCGCGTGTCCTCCACCGTCTCCGAGTGGTGCCCGCCCGGCCCCAGCAGGCACACGGCGGTGTGGATGACGTGGGTGTTGCCCAGCAGGCGCTGAAGCTGCGCGCGCGCCGCGTCCCGGTCCCGGGGCTTGCCCAGCACGTCGCGGCCCACCTCCACCAGCTGATCCGCGCCCAGCACCCAGGCCTCCGGGTGGCGCTCCTGGACCGCGCGGGCCTTGCGCACGGCGAGCATCCGCACGGCCTCGTCGGCGGGGAGGCTTTCGGGGACGGACTCGTCCACGCCGGGGGCCTCGGTGCGGTAGGGCACGCCCAGCCCGTCCATCAGGGCCCGGCGCGCGCTGGAGGTGGATGCCAGGATGAGGTCTCTCATGTGAGCCCGAGGGTAGTGCAGCCGGGGAGGGGAGGGGACCCCCCGAGCGGGCAGGCACGTCCCCGCTTCCTGTGCATGGGGCGGATGCCATAGCCTCCCCGCCCATGTCGCGGCGCGGTCTGCTCGCTGTCTGTCTCCTCCTGCTCGCCTCCTGCAAACGCAACCCTCCGGCGGACGCCGACGCGGGCACGGATGCGGGCCTGGCCACCGCCGCCGTGGAGGCGGACGCGGGGGCGCTCGCGCGGGCCGCCGTGGACGCGGGGCCCCCCCTCCCCGTGAAGTCCCCGGACGACCCGGTGGCGGAGGTGCACCCCCTGGCGGTGTGCGACGCGAAGGGCGGCGAGCCCCTGGACGCGGCCCGTGACTACTACGACGCCGGCCACTACGCGGAGGCGCTCTCCTGCGCCGCGCAGGCCGCCGCGCTGGAGCCGGACCTCGCGGCCGCCCACGCGGAACGGGGCGCCGCCCTGGCCGCGCTCAACCGCGAGCCGGAGGCGCAGCTCGCCTACGCCCGCGCGCTGGCCATCGACCCGGGGGACGCGGACGCGCTCCTGGGCGCCGCGCACCTGTACGCCGTGCAGCTGCCCTCCTCGCGTGAGCGCGACGAGCTGGGCGCCCTCTACGCCGAGCGAGGCCTGTCCCAGCCCTCCACGCCCCCGGAGCTCGTGCCGGCGCTGGCGCTGGTGGCCGCCATGGCCTTCAACGACCTGGGGCAGGCGGACCAGGCGCTCGACCGCGCCGCCATCGTGCTCGCCCGAGAGCCGGGCAACGCCGAGGCGAAGTACGAGAAGGCCCTGGCCCTCTTCGAGCTGTGCCGCTTCCGCGAGGCGAAGGGGGCCTTCGCCTCGCTGCTCAAGGACAAGGACCGCGCGGCGCACGCGCACCAGCACCTGGGCCTGCTCCTGGAGCGCGAGGGCCAGTGGGCCAAGGCGGAGGAGCACTTCCAGAAGGCCCGCGCCCTGGAGCCCGAGGACTTCCCCGCGCCGCCTCTGCCGTCGCCGGACGAGTTCAAGGCCCAGGTGACGCGCGCGCTGGCGGACCTGCCGGAGGACATGCGCAAGGACCTGAAGGGCGTGCCGGTGGCCACGGAGGAGATTCCCTCCGAGGACGACCTGCTCGCCAACCAGCCCCCCCTGTCGCCCACCATCCTGGGCCTGTTCCGGGGCCCGTCCCTCCAGGAGCCGTGTGACGGCTCGGAGACGCCCTGCCGCTCGGTGGCCCTCTACCGGCGCAACCTGGCCCGCGCGGTGAGGACCCCCGAAGAGCTGCGCGAACAGATTCGCGTGACACTGCTGCATGAAATCGGGCATCTGCGCGGGGAAGACGACGAGGAACTGGCCGCGCGCGGCCTGGAGTGAGCCCCCCCATGCCTTCCCTTCCCACCGCCCGCGTGAGCCTCAAGGGCGCCAAGACGCTGCGTCGCGGCACTCCCTGGCTGTACCGCACGGAGCTCACCGAGCCCCCCGCCACCGACACGCCCGGCGCGGTGGTCGCGGTGGTGGATCCGCAGGGCAACCCCATTGGGCAGGCGCTCTACGCCCGCCGCTCCCCGCTCGCCCTGCGCCTGCTGACGCGCAAGGGGCCGAATGAAGAGAAGGTGGATGACGCCTTCTTCATCCGCCGCCTGGAGGCCGCGCTCGCCCGCCGCGCCGTGCTGCGGGGACGCGACGGCCTGCGCCTGGTGCACGGCGAAGCGGACCTCCTGCCGGGCTTCTTCGTGGACCGCTACGGCCAGGGCCTCACCGTGCAGACGCTGTCGGAGGGCATGGACGCGCGCAAGGAGATGCTCGCGAAGGCGCTGGTGGAGAGGACGGGCGTAAGCCACGTGGTGTGCCGCGACGACGCCTCCGGCCGCGACTTCGAGAGCCTGCCCCGCGAAGTGCGCCTCTTGCACGGCGAGGGCAGCGCGCGCTTCACCTACCACGAGGGCGAAAACCGCTTCGAAGTGGACCTCTTGGGCGACATGAAGACGGGCGCGTTCCTGGACCAGGTGGACAACCACCTGCGCGCGGGCGAGCTGGGCCGGGGCGAAGCGCTGGACTGCTTCAGCTACCACGGCGGCTTCGCGCTCGCGCTCGCGAAGCACTGCACGTCGGTGCTCGCGGTGGAGCAGGACGCGAAGGCCGCCTCCCGCATCCAGTCCAACGCGGAGGCCAACGGCCGCGCCAACGTGAAGGTGGAGAACGGCAACGCGTTCGACGTGCTGCGCCGCTTCGACCAGGAGGGCCGCCGCTTCGACACCATCGTCCTGGACCCGCCCGGGCTGGCCAAGCGCCGCGAGGGCCTGGCCACCGCGCTGCGCGCCTACCACGAGCTCAACCTGCGCGCCCTGCGCTGCCTCAAGCCGGACGGCCTGCTCGTCACGTGCTCGTGTTCCGGGAAGCTGGACCGCCAGGGCTTCGAGTCCATGGTGCTGGACGCCGCCGCGGACGCGAAGCGCCCGGTTCAAATCCTGGAGCGGCGCGGCGCCGGGTTGGATCACCCGGTGCTCGCGGGCCTGACGGAGACGGAGTACCTCAAGGCCCTCTACGTGCGCGCCCTGTGACGGCTACGGGATGCCCAGCTCCTTGCGCAGCCGGCCCACGACCTTGAAGTACTCGGTGCGGCTGAACCCCACGTTGAGGATGTGGAAGTCCTTCTTGGACAGCCCCACGCAGCCGAAGCAGTAGTTGCAGTCCTGCAGGTTCTTGCTCAGCACCACGTACGCGCTGCTGGAGCAGTTCTCGCTCTGCACGCAGTAGGCGCACGCGTGGCAGTTCTTGCACTCCACGCAGTGCGAGCAGTTGGTGCACAGCTCGCACCGCGTGCAGTGCGTGCACTGGTGGCAGCTGTCGCAGTCCTTGCAGAACATGCAGTTGGCGCAGCGCTGACAGCCCTCGCACGCGTAGGAGCCGGGGTTGCCCGGGTCCACCGCGTAGCTCTTGGAGAGCTTCTGGAACTGCTCCATGAACTCGCGCTTGCCCAGGGACGACACGCCCAGGCGCGCCGCCTTCTCCTGCTCCAGCAACTCCTGGGTCGTCTGGGGCCGCGACCCCTTCTCCTTCACCGCCACGAACGCTCCTTGGACTCTCGAATCACTGCAGTTGGGCCAGCCCGGCCAGGTCGATGCCTCGCGCCACCCGCCGCACCTCCACGGTGCTGGGGAAGCCCCGGCTGGTGACCGCCACCACGAACCGCTCACCCACCAGGAGGTTCGCCTCCGCGACGGCCTCGTCCGCGTCATAGCGCACGAAGCCCACGGCCTCCTTCCACTGGATGGGCGCCGTCGGGTCGCTCGCCGCTCGGCCCTTCGCCTTCTGCGCCGCCTCGCGGATGGCCTGCCCCAGCTTCAGCCCCATGGTGGTGTCCACGATGCGCACCTTCACCTCGCGGCCCTCGCCCCGGGTGTAGGTGCGCTCCGCCTCCGACACGGACACCTCGCCGTACTTCCCCGTGGAGCCCGCGGTGGCACCCACCGTGAAGCCCTCCAGCGAGTCCGGCAGGAACGGCGCCAGATCCTTGAAGTACACGGTCGGTGCGGCGGCCGTCACCACGTCGCGCGGGGTGGGAGATGTCGTGCGCTCGCCGTCAAGGCAACCGCCGCCCACGCCGAGCGCGAGCGATGCGATGGCCAGCCGGAGGAAATAGTCGCGCACGGACGAATCAAAGGGTATCCCTGGCCCGCGCGCAATGGACCTTTCGAAGCTCAATCCTCCTCAGCGCGAGGCCGTGGTGACGCTCCAGGGCCCCCTGCTCGTGCTGGCAGGCGCTGGCAGTGGAAAGACGCGGGTCATCACCCACCGCATCGTCCACCTGCTCAACGAGCGGCCAAACCACATCATGGCCCGCAACATCCTCGCGGTGACCTTCACCAACAAGGCCGCCACGGAGATGAAGGAGCGGCTCGTCCACATGGCCGGGCCCCGCGCCCAGGGCGTGCTGGTCTGCACCTTCCACGCGTTCGGCGCGGAGGTGCTGCGCGAGGACATCCACCGGCTGGGCTGGCCCAGGAAGTTCGCCATCGCGGACATGGGAGACCAGCTCTCCATCATCCGCCGCGCCATGCGCGACAAGCGCATCGACGACCGCGCCTTCGACGCGCGCAAGGTCCTCACCCTCATCTCCAAGGCGAAGAACTCCGGCGAGGCGCCCCAGCCCAAGCCGGAGGGCATGGGGGATGACTACGACCTCATCACCTCCATGGTCTTCGCGGACTACCAGCTCGCGCTCAAGGCGCAGGGCTCCGTGGACTTCGACGACCTGCTGGTGCTGCCCGCGCGCCTGTTGCGCGAGCACCCGGACCTGCACCGCAAGTACACGGCCCGCTTCCAGTACCTCCTGGTGGACGAGTTCCAGGACACCAACCACGCCCAGCTGGATCTGCTCAAGCTGCTCGCGGGCACGGCGAGGAACGTGTGCGCGGTGGGGGATGACGACCAGTGCATCTACTCCTGGCGCGGCGCGGAGGTGCGCAACATCCTGGACTTCGACCGGCACTTCCCGGGCGGCAAGGAGGTGCGGCTGGAGCAGAACTACCGCTCCTCCCAGCGCGTGCTGGACGCGGCCAACGCCGTCATCGCCAAGAACCCGGAGCGCAAGGACAAGCGCATGTGGACCGACCGCAAGGGCGGCCCGCTGGTGAAGGTGGTGGCCTGTCCCAACGATGAAGAGGAGGCCCGCTTCATCGCGCACGAAATCCAGAAGCACATCTCGCTGGGCGTCCCCGCGGACGACATCGCGGTGCTCTACCGCACCAACGGCCAGGCCCACCCGGTGGAGGAGATGCTGCGTGAGAAGAACATCGCCTACGAAGTCGTGGGCGGCAGCGAGTTCTTCGACCGCAGCGAGGTGAAGGACGTCATCGCGTACTTCAAGGTCCTGGCGAACAAGCTGGACGAAATCTCCCTCATGCGCATCGTCAACGTGCCCTCGCGCGGCATCGGCGACGTCACCATGGAGCGGCTGCACGCGCACTCGCGCGCGGAGGGCGTGACGCTCTGGACGGTGATGCGCCGCGCGGACACCTATGACGACCTGCCCGCGGGCGCGGGCGGCAAGGTGCTGGAGTTCGTGGAGATGGTGGAGCGCTACCGCGAGGCCTTCGCCCAGACGCCCCGCCTGTCGGAGGCCACGCAGAAGCTGCTGGAGGAGATCGGCTTCCGGGAGGCCACCCGCGCCAAGGCCGTCTCCGGCACCGCCGCGGACAAGAAGCTCAAGGGCGTGGACGGGGTGCTCGCGTCGCTGGAGAAGTTCGAGAAGCGCGAGGGCCCCAAGGCCAGCCTCCTCACGTACCTGAACCGCCTCAGCCTGGACACGCGCCAGGAGGAGGAGGACGTCCCCGGGCAGAACAAGCGCGTGACGCTGATGTCCCTGCATGCCTCCAAGGGCCTGGAGTACCGGCTCGTCTTCTTCATCGGCATGGAGGAGGACCTGATGCCCCACGGCGGCATGCAGGGCGAGGCGCAGAACCTCGAGGAGGAGCGCCGCCTCTGCTACGTGGGCATCACCCGCGCCAAGGAGCTGCTCTACCTCACCCGCGCCACCACCCGCGTGAAGCGCGGCAAGGAGGTCCCCCGCACGCCCTCGCGCTTCCTGGAGGACCTGCCCCCGGACGCCTTCGAGGTCGTGGATATGGACGCGCCGCGTCAGGGCCCTCCGGATGAGAAGGAGAAGAACTTCTTCGCGAACCTGAAGGAGCGCTTCAAGAAGCCCGCCGCCGGGGGACCGGGGCCGGGCACGCCTGGCCGGGCGCCCTGAGGGGTCTCCCGTACTCCCAACCTTGACTTGATCCCGCCGTCCTACTAGGAGGGTCAGCCTTTCCGGGCTTCTGTCGGAGTTTAGGCGGAGGACCCGCGGTTGGTTCGCACGAGCACGCGACCCCTGGCATGCACCTGGGCGTCGCGCCGAAGTCTGGAGTGCACGAAATGTCGCAGAAGACCTACAGCGCCAAGGCTGGGGACATCAAGCGCCAGTGGCACGTCATCGACGTGTCCGACAAGGTGCTTGGCCGCGCCGCCAGTCAGATCGCCACCCTCCTGAAGGGCAAGCACAAGCCGACGTACACCCCGTCCATCGACACGGGTGACCACGTCATCGTCATCAACGCCGAGAAGGTGAAGGTGACGGGCACGAAGGAGACGGACAAGCAGTACTACCGTCACCCGTACGCCGGTTTCCCGGGTGCCCTGAAGATCACCAACCTCCAGAAGCTGCGCCAGCGTCACCCCGAGGACATCATCCTCAACGCCGTGCGCCGCATGCTGCCCCGCAATGCCCTGGGCCGTCAGATGATGACGAAGCTCAAGGTGTATGCTGGTGACACCCATCCGCACACCGCGCAGAAGCCGGTGGCGTTCAAGGTCGAGGCGTAAGAACAACCATGGCGATCAATCCTGAACTCGGTTTCTACGCCACGGGCCGCCGCAAGGAGGCCACCGCTCGCGTCTGGCTGCGTCCTGGCAACGGCGCTGTCGTCATCAACGGCCGCGACATCAACGAGTACTTCGGCCGTGAGACGTCGAAGATGGTGCTCAACCAGCCGCTGGAGATCCTGGAGCAGAAGGGCAAGCTCGACGTCACGGTCAACGTGCGCGGCGGCGGCCTCTCCGGCCAGGCCGGTGCCATCCGTCACGGCATCGCGCGCGCGCTGTGCGCCTTCAACCCGGAGTTCCGTCCGGCGCTGAAGAAGGCCGGCTTCCTCACCCGCGACGCCCGCGCGGTCGAGCGCAAGAAGTACGGCCAGCCCGGCGCCCGTCGTCGGTTCCAGTTCTCCAAGCGCTAATCACGCTTGCCGGCCAGCTGTCCGGCCGTTCGTCGGCGGGGGTTTCCTTCGGGAAGCCTCCGCCGTCGTGCTTTGCGGGCAAGCGGGTGGGCGTCGCCCCGTCGCGATGCGCGCGGGCGTTCTGCTACCATCCGGACACCCTCATGGAACTCAACGAAATCCTGCAGATCGCCCTGCGCGGCGGAGCCTCCGACATCCACCTGAAGGCGGGTCTGCCGCCCATGTTCCGCGTGGATGGTTCGCTGGTGCCGCTCAAGGACGGCCGCCGCCTGCCCCCGGAAGAGGTGGCGCGCATGGCGTTCGGCATCATGAACGAGTTCCAGAAGGAGAAGTTCAAGGTCAGCAACGAGGTGGACCTGGCCTACGGCGTGCCGGGCCTGGGCCGCTTCCGCGTGAACGTCTTCCAGCAGCGCGGCACGGTGGGCGCCGTGCTCCGCGTCATCCCCTTCAAGGTGATGACGATGAAGGACCTGCTCTTGCCCACGGTGCTGGAGAAGGTGTGCGGCGAGGAGCGCGGCCTGGTGCTGGTGACGGGCACCACGGGCTCCGGCAAGTCCACCACGTTGGCGGCGATGATCGACTACATCAACTCCAACGAAACCAACCACATCATGACCATCGAGGACCCCATCGAGTTCCTCATCCGCGACAAGCGCTCCATCGTGAACCAGCGCGAAGTGGGTGTGGACACGATGAGCTTCTCGCAGGCCCTGAAGTCCGCGCTGCGCCAGGATCCGGACGTCATCCTGGTGGGCGAAATGCGCGACCACGAGACCATTGAAACGGCGCTCCACGCCGCGGAGACGGGCCACCTGGTGATGTCCACGCTGCACACGCTGGACGCCACGGAGACCATCAACCGCATCGTGTCCGCGTTCCCCCCGCACCAGCAGAAGCAGGTGCGCCTGCAGCTCTCCAGCGTGCTTCGCGGCGTCGTCAGTCAGCGCCTGGTTCCGCGCGCGGACGGCAAGGGCCGCGTGGCCGCGGTGGAGGTGCTTCGCGTCACCGCGCGCGTGCGCGAGCTGATTGAAGACAAGGACCGCACGAAGGAGATCCACGACGCCATCTCGCAGGGCACGGACTCCTACGGGATGCAGACCTTCGACCAGTCGCTGATGAGCCTGGTGCGCAACGGCCTGGTCACCTACGACGAGGCCCACCGCCAGGCCAGCAACCCGGACGACTTCGCGCTGCGCTTCTCCGGCATCAGCGGCACGTCCGACTCGAAGTGGGACAACTTCGACGCCAAGGTCGGCGAGGAGCGGCCCATCCCGGGCTCGGCGTCCTTCGCGCAGAAGGGCGCGCCCGCGCAGGCGGTTCCCTCGGCGCCTACGCCCGCGCCGGTGCCCCAGGCCCCGCGCCCCGGAGCGCCCATGGCCGCGCGCCCCATGACGCCTCCGCCGGGTGTCGCGGCGCCGCGTCCCGCCACCCCGCCGCCCGGCGTCGTCCAGGGCCTGTCTCTTATACCCATCT
>NZ_RAWL01000241.1:0-13244 GCF_003668885.1 Corallococcus sp. AB049A
CTCCCTCCCTGTCTTCCGGACCCATTTCCGGGAGGCTTTCCCCCACATGCATCCCCCTCGTTCCTCGTCCCGCGCGGCCCTCGCCGTGCTCCTGCTGCTTCTGCCCACCCTGGCCCTGGCCGCGGACCGGGGTGCCTGGGCCCCAGGCGTCGCGTACGCCGTGGGCGACATCGCGTCGTATGGCGGCAAGGGCTACGACTGCCGTCAGGCCCACACGTCCCTGGTGGGCTGGGAGCCGCCCAACGTGCTCGCGCTCTGGCTGGAGCGCACCGGCAATCCCCCCGCGGACACGCAGGCCCCCACCGCTCCCGGCTCCCTGCGCTCCACCGGCGTGACGGCCTCCAGCGTGTCCCTGGCGTTCAACGCGTCCAGCGACAACGTGGGCGTCACCGGCTACGAAATCTTCGTCAACGGCGGCACCAGCGCGGCGGCCACCAGCACCACGACGAGCGCCACCGTCACGGGGCTCGCCGCCAACACCGTCTACACGTTCACCGCGAAGGCGCGCGACGCGGCCGGCAACCGCTCCGTCGCGAGCAACACCGTCTCGGTGACGACGGGCAACACGGCGCCCGTGGGCAGCAAGGTGCTGGTCGGCTACTGGCACAACTTCGACAACGGCTCCACCAACATCCGGCTGCGTGACGTGTCGTCCCGGTTCAACGTCATCCAGGTGGCCTTCGCGGAGCCGGTGGCGGGCGCGCCGTCAGGCACCATGGGCTTCACGCCCTACAACGCCACCGTGGCCGAGTTCAAAGCAGACATCGCCACGCTCAAGGCGCAGGGCCGCAAGGTGCTCATCTCCCTGGGCGGCGCCAACGGCACCATCCACCTGGACACCGCGGCGGCGCGGCAGGCCTTCGTCACCAGCATGCAGGGGCTCATCAACACGTATGGCTTTGACGGCCTGGACCTGGACCTGGAGGGCGCGTCGCTGTCGCTCAACAGCGGGGACACCGACTTCCGCAACCCCACCACGCCGCGCATCCAGAACCTCATCGCCGGCACTCGCCAGCTGCTCAACGACAACGGCGCGGGCTTCCTGCTCACCATGGCGCCGGAGACCGCCTACGTGCAGGGCGGCTACGCGGCGTACGGCGGCCCCTGGGGCGCGTACCTCCCCGTCATCCACGCGCTGCGCGACCGGCTGACGTACCTGCACGTGCAGCACTACAACACCGGCACCGTGATGGCGCTGGACGGCCGCGCCTACGCGCAGTCCACGCCGGACTTCCACGTGGCCATGGCGGAGATGCTGCTCCAGGGCTTCCCCGTGGGCGGCAACGCGAGCGCCGTCTTCCCCGCGCTGCGTCCGGAGCAGGTCGTCATCGGCCTGCCGTCCTCGCCGCAGGCCGCGGGCGGCGGCTACACGACGCCCGCCAACGTGCGGAAGGCGCTGGACTACCTGATGAAGGGCCAGTCCTTCGGAGGCGCCTACGTGCTGCGGCAGGCGGGTGGCTACCCGGGCTTCAAGGGGCTGATGACCTGGTCCATCAACTGGGACGCGTTCACCAGCTACGAGTTCTCCAGCAGCCACCGCGCCTACCTGGACACCTACCGGTAGGCGCGGCCCCTTCGGCGCTACGTCTTCTTCAGCTTCTCTCCCACCGCGGAGAGAAGCTGGTCGAAGGACTCGGAGAACAGGCGGATGCCGTCGGTGGCCAGCTCGTCCGTCACGGTCTTCATGGAGATGCCGGCCGCTTCCAGCTGGCGCATCGTCGCCTCCGCCGCGGGCAGGTCCTCCTCCAGGCTGGGGCGCACCTTGCCGTGGTCGCGGAACGCGTCGATGGTGGCGGGCGGCATGGTGTTGACGGTGTCGCGGCCGATGAGCTCCTCCACGTAGAGCACGTCGCGCAGCTTCGGGCTCTTGGTGCTGGTGCTCGCCCAGAGCACGCGCTGCACCCTGGCTCCCTTCGCCGCGAGCGCCTTCCAGCGCGCGCTGCCGAAGACCTCCTTGAAGGCGCGGTAGGCGAGCTTCGCGTTGGCGATGGCCACCTTGCCGCTCAGCCCCTCCATCGCCTTCTGCTGCTCCGGCGTGGCGCCCGCCTTCAGCTTCTTCTCCAGCTCCTTGTCCACGATGGCGTCGATGCGGCTGATGAAGAACGACGCCACGCTCGCCACGCGGCTCACGTCCCCGCCGGACGCGGCGAACTTCTCCAGGCCGGCGACGTAGGCAAGGGCGACCTCCCGGTAGCGCTCCTGGCTGAAGAGCAGCGTCACGTTGACGTTGATGCCCTCCGAGGTGAGCTGCTCGATGGCGGGGACGCCCGGCACCGTGCCCGGGACCTTGATCATCACGTTGGGCCGCGAAAGCGTCTTCCACAGCCGCCGCGCCTCCTCCTGCGTGCCCTGCGTGTCCAGCGCCAGCAGCGGGGACACCTCCAGCGACGCGTAGCCGTCCTGGCCCTTCGTCGCGTCGTACACGGACTTGAGGATGTCCGCGGCGCCCTGCACGTCGCGCACGGCCAGCTGCTCGTAGAGGTCGTTGCCCGTGACGCCCTTGCCCTTCGCCGCGTCGAAGAGGTCCTGGTAGTCGTCGCTGCCCGACACGGCCTTCTGGAAGATGGTCGGGTTGGAGGTGAGCCCCTTGAGGCCGTCCTCCTCGATGAACTTCTTCAGCGTGCCCTTCGTGATGTAGCTGCGCTGGAGGTTGTCCACCCAGACGGATTGGCCGAACTCGGCGAGCTGTCGCAGCGGATTCATGGATTCTCCCGGCGGGGGCGCGAAGCTCCCGGATGGCGTTTCTCTAATCTGCGCATGCCCTGTCGCCCAGGTCCGGCCGGGCGGGCAGGCACTCGCGGATTCTGCCTGCGAACAGGGCCGGCGGGGGGCAGCGCTTCTCGCAAGCCAGGGCAGTCAACACAGTACCCGGGCACACCCCCAACCCCGGAGCGACATGATGGCGGACACCTTGGCGGACCTCGCGGCGCAGCTGCGCATCGACAGCATCCGCTGCACCACGGCGGCGGGCTCGGGCCACCCCAGCTCGTCCATGTCCGCGGCGGACATCTTGGCCGTGCTCTTCCAGAAGTACCTGCGCTTCGACTTCCAGCAACCCAAAGCGCCCAACAACGACCGCTTCGTGCTCTCCAAGGGCCACGCCTGTCCGGTCCTCTACTCCGCCTTCAAGGCGGCGGGCGCCATCGACGACCGGGAATTGCTCACCCTGCGCAAGTTCGGCAGCCGGCTGGAGGGCCACCCGAACCCGCACGTGCTGCCGCTCGTGGACGTGGCCACCGGCTCGCTGGGGCAGGGCCTGGCGGTGGGCGTGGGCATGGCCCTGGGCGCGAGGATGGACGGCCTGCCCTTCCGCACGTACGTCCTCATGGGCGACAGCGAGACGGCGGAGGGCTCCGTGTGGGAGGCGTTCGACAAGGCCTCCCACTACGGGCTCGACAACCTGTGCGCCATCATCGACGTGAACCGCCTGGGGCAGAGCCGCGAGACGGAGCTGGGCTGGAACCTGGAGGCCTACGCGGCCCGCGTCCGCGCCTTCGGGTGGAACGCCCTCACGCTGGATGGCCATGACCTGGACGCCATCGACCGGGCCTTCGCCGAAGCGCAGGCGAAGAAGGGCCAGCCCACCTGCCTCATCTGCAAGACGGAGAAGGGGCGTGGCTCCTCGCTCATCGCCAACCACGACGGCTGGCACGGCAAGCCGCTGCCGGAGGACAAGGCCAAGGACGCCATCCGCGAGCTGGGCGGGGAGCGACAGGTCCGCATCCAGGTGAAGAAGCCGGAGGCGCTGAAGGCCACCGTGCAGGACAAGGCTTCCGACCTGGTGCTGCCCGTGTACGAGGTCGGCCAGAAGGAGGCCACGCGCAAGGCGTACGGGGACGCGCTCCTGGCGCTGGGCAACGCGCGGCCGGACGTGGTGGCGCTGGACGCGGAGGTGTCCAACTCCACGTACGCGAACGAGTTCCAGAAGGCGCACCCGAAGCGCTACTTCGAGATGTTCATCGCGGAGCAGAACATGGTGTCCAGCGCGGTGGGGCTGGCGGTGCTGGGCAAGAAGGCCTTCGTCAGCACCTTCGCGGCCTTCCTGTCGCGCGCGTACGACCAGGTGCGCATGGCGGCCATCTCCAACGCCACGGTGCACCTGTGCGGCAGCCACGCGGGCGTATCCATTGGCGAGGACGGCCCGTCACAGATGGCGCTGGAGGACCTGGCGATGATGCGCGCGGTGGGCGGCAGCACCGTGCTCTACCCGAGCGACGCGAACCAGACCGCGAAGCTGCTGGCGCAGGTGGTGGAGCGCCAGGGCATCACCTACCTGCGCAGCACGCGGGAGAAGACGCCGGTGCTCTACCCGGCGACGGAGGAGTTCCCCATCGGCGGCAGCAAGGTGCTGCGCCAGTCCGATGAAGACGTGGCGACGGTGGTGGCCGCCGGCATCACGTTGCACGAAGCGCTCAAGGCCTACGAAGCGCTGAAGAAGGACGGCATCGCGGTGCGCGTCATCGACCTGTACTCCGTGAAGCCGGTGGACGCGAAGACGCTGCGCAAGGCCGCGCGCGAGACGCTGGGGCGGCTCATCGTGGTGGAGGACCACTGGGCGGAAGGGGGCCTGGCGGACGCGGTGCTGGAGGCCTTCACCGGCGAGCGCGAGCGGCTGCCCACCGTGGTGCGGCTCGCGGTGACGAAGATGCCCGGCTCCGGGAAGCCCGCGGAGCTGCTGGACGCCGCGGGCATCGACGCCGGGCACATCGTGGAGGCCGTCACCTCGCTGAGGGAGGCGACGACGGCCCGGGGCGGGGACGGCCGGGGCAGGCCGTCCGACAACGCCTGGGGCCACACGAACGCTTAAGGCTTGGGCGACAGCCGTTCGGCGGCGCGCGCCGCGCCCATGGAGCGTGCGTAGTCCAGCGCGGTGCGCTTGTCCGCGTCCCGCTGCCGGTGGTCCGCGCCGCGCTGGATGAGCAGCTCCATCATCTCCAGCTTGTCGAACATGGCCGCGAACATCAGCGGCGTGCGGCCATCCGGGCCCGTGCCGTCCACGTTCGCGCCCGCGTCCAGCAGCACCGTGGCGATGGCCTCGTTGCCCTTGAAGGCCGCGCCGGCCAGCGGTGTCTGCCCGGCGTCGTTGGGCTGCTCCGGGTCCGCCCCGCGCTCCAGCAAGAGGCGCGTGGCCTCCACGTGGCCGTGGTAGCTGGCCAGCATCAGGAGCGAGTCGCCCCGCTCGTTGCGAACGCCCACGGGGAGCCCGGCGTCGAGCATCTCGCGCAGCTTCGCGGCGTCCCCCGCGCGGACCACCGTGAAGGCGCTCCTCACGAAGTCCAGCACGGCGGCGTCATCAGCGGACGGGGAGGTGTTCTTCGGATCGTTCGGGGAGCTCATGGTCTGTGTTCCTTCCTAATCAGGCCTCTGCGTCGTGTCGATACGCCGGGGGCGCATTCCTGGAATCCAACAGCCGTCCGCGCTCCCGGCCCATGGCCGGAGCCCCGGTGGCGACGTCACCCTGGCCGCCGCTCTCAACCCGAGGTGCCGGAAATGCAAGGGTCGCGGTCCTGCTGGAGTCTGTTCCTGCTGTTGATGCTGGGGGGAACCCTGGCGTGGGGCGAAGCGCAGCCCGCGGAGACGGCCGAAGCCCTCCAGGCCTCGGCCATCTTCGAGGCCACGCTGGGCGAGACGGGCGGCGGGCTCAAGCCGGTGGAACGTCTTGGCAAGCTGCTCTTCTTCGACCGCCGGCTCTCCGAGCCCATGGGCCAGCCGTGTGCCGTCTGTCATGGCCCCGAGGTGGGCTGGACGGGCCCCAGCCTGCTCATCAACCTCACCGGCTCCGTCTATGAAGGCGCCGTGCGGGGACGCTTCGGCAATCGCAAGCCGCCCTCGTCCGCCTACGCCACGCAGGCCCCCATCCTTCACCGGGTGACACCGGGGCAGGCGGACTTCGTGGGCGGCAACTTCTGGGATGGCCGCGCCACCGGCGAGTTGCTGGGCAACCCCGCCGCGGACCAGGCGCGAGGCCCCTTCCTCAACCCGGTGGAGCAGAACAATCCCAGCGAGGCCGCTGTCGTGGTCAAGGTCTGCGAAGGTCCATACGGCGACCTCTTCCGGGCCGTCTGGGGCCCCCGCGTCTGCAACGACGTTCCGCTCGCGTATAACAACATCGCGAGATCCATCGCCGCGTACGAGGGCTCGCGCGAGGTCAACGCCTTCTCCTCGAAGTACGACGCGTACCTCGCGGGCCGCGCGCGGCTGTCTCCCCAGGAGCAGTGGGGCCTGAAGCTCTTCCAGGGCAAGGCCCACTGCGACAACTGCCACCTGAGCCAGCGAGGCCCGGGCGGCGAGCCGCCGCTCTTCACGGACTACACGTTCGAGAACCTGGGCGTGCCGCGCAACCTGCTCAATCCCTGGTACTGGCAGCTCCAGTTCAACCCCGACGGCCCCTTCTGGATCGACACGGGCCTGGGGGGCTTCCTCCAGACGCGCCAGGAATATGCCGCTTCCGCCCGCGCCAACCTGGGCAGGGTCAAGGTTCCTACCCTGCGCAACGTGGACAAGCGCCCGTTCCCCGGCTTCACCAAGGCCTACATGCACAACGGCTCCTTCAAGAGCCTCGAGTCCGTCGTCCACTTCTACAACACGCGTGACGTCCTGCCGGTCTGCACCGGAAGCGCGTCCGGGACGCCTGGGGTGGACTGCTGGCCCCTGCCGGAGGTGGGGCTGAACGTGAACACGCTGGAACTGGGCAACCTGGGCCTGTCGCCCCAGGAGGAGCAGGCCCTCGTCGCCTTCCTGCGCACGCTCTCGGACGGCTACATGCGGTGACGGGGCCATCACCGCGCGTGGCGCTTCTGCTGGACGGACTGCGCGATGCGCGAGCCGTAGTCCTCGTCGGCGGCGCGGAAGTGGGCGATGGCGCGGGTGATGATGTCCTCGCGGCTCACCTGCGCGAGGCTGCCGGAGATGTTCTCCACCAGCCGCGCCTTCGCCGCTTCGTCCATCAGCCGGTAGAGGGCGCCGGCCTGGACGTAATCCGTGTCCTCGGCGTGCTTGCCGTGGAGGAAGGTGCCCGTCGTGCCGCCTACCGAGTAGCCGGTGCCCGGGGACTCGTCCGTCTGCGCGGGGCCGTTGAAGCTGTTGGGCTCGTAGTTGGGGCCGCGGCCGCCGTTGCCGTCGAAGCGCATGGCGCCGTCACGGCCGTAGTTGCGCGCGCCGCCCTTCACGCCCCAGGGCTTGTTCACCGGCAGCTGCGTGCTGTTGATGCCCAGCCGGTAGCGGTGCGCGTCGCCGTATGCGAACAGGCGCGCCTGGAGCATCCGGTCCGGGGACGGGCCGATGCCGGGCACGAAGTGCGCCGGGTCCAACGCCGCCTGCTCCACCTCCGCGAAGAAGTTCTCCGGGTTGCGGTGGAGCGTGAGCCTGCCCACCTCCATCAGCGGGGAGTCCTTGTACGGCCACACCTTGGTCAGGTCGAACGGGTTGAAGCGGTAGCTCGCGGCGTCCGCCTCCGGCATCACCTGCACCTTGAGCGTCCACGAGGGGAAGTCACCCCGGCCGATGGCCTGGTACAGGTCGCGCTGGTGGTGCTGCGGGTCCTTTCCGCCAATCGCTTCCGCCTCCTGCGTGGTGAGCGTGCGGATGCCCTGGTCCGTCTTGAAATGGAACTTCACCCAGAAGCGCTCGCCCGTCGCGTTCACCCACTGGAAGGTGTGTGAGCCAAAGCCATCCATGTGCCGCAGCGTCGCGGGGATGCCCCGGTCGCCGAAGAGCCAGGTGAACTGGTGCGTGGCCTCCGGGGAGTGGGAGAAGAAATCCCAGACGTTGTCCGGCTCCTGGCAGTTCGTGTACGGGTCGTACTTCTGCGAGTGGATGAAGTCCGGGAACTTGATGCCGTCCCGCAGGAAGAACACCGGCGTGTTGTTGCCCACGAGGTCCCAGTTGCCGTCCTCCGTGTAGAAGCGCACCGCGAAGCCGCGCGGGTCGCGGGCGGTGTCCGGCGCGCCCTTGGAGCCCGCCACGGTGGAGAAGCGCAGGAACGCTTCCGTCTTCTTGCCCACCGCGCTGAAGACCTTCATGCGGGTGAAGCGGGTGAGGTCCTGCGTCACCTCGAAGGTGCCGTACGCGCCGGAGCCCACCGCGTGCACCACGCGCTCCGGGATGCGCTCGCGGTTGAAGCGGGCCAGCTTCTCCAGCAGGTGGTGGTCCTGCAGCAGCACCGGACCGTTGGGCCCGGCCGTCTGCGAGTGCTGGTTGTCGGAGACCGGGGCGCCGGCTTCGGTGGTCAGGGTGGGGCGCTGGGACATGGACGCTTTCCTTTGCGTGGGCCGCGGGAACACTGCGACGGGGGGAAAGGTAGAGAGGTCCCGGTGATTGGGCCAAGACATCGTTTGGATGGGAGTGATAGGCAGGGGCTATGGCCTCACTCAACGACATCACCTTGCGGCAGCTGGAGTACCTGGTAGCGGTCGCGGACACGCTGGGCTTCCGGCGGGCGGCCGAGCGATGCCACGTCTCACAGCCCGCCCTGAGCGCGCAGATTCAACAGCTGGAGTCGGTGCTCGGCGTGAAGGTGTTCGAGCGGGACGCGCGCAGGGTGATGCTCACGCCCGCGGGCGAGGAGCTGGTGTCACGGGCGCGGCGGGTGCTGACGGAGGCGGAGGACCTGCTCACGGCGGCGGCGCGGATGGGAGACCCGTTCGCGGGCCCGCTGCAGCTGGGGGCCATTCCCACGGTGGCGCCGTATGTGTTGCCGGAGGTGGTGCCCGCGCTGGTGAAGCGCTACCCGAAGCTCCAGCTGCGGCTGCGCGAGGAGAAGACGGCGGTGCTGGTGCGGGACATGGACGAGGGGCGGCTGGACGCGGCGCTGCTGGCGCTGGACGCGGAGCTGGGGCGCAGGGTGGAGCACGCGGTCATCGCGGAGGACCCCTTCGTCGTCGCGGCGCCGCCGGGGCACCGGTTGGAGAAGCGGAAGCAGGTGCAGCTGCGAGACCTGGACGAAGAGGACGTGCTGCTGCTGGAGGACGGGCACTGCTTCCGCAGCCAGACGCTGGCCCTGTGCACGCGCGTGGGGGCGCGGGAGGTGGACTTCCGCGCCACCAGCCTGACGACGCTCGCGCAGATGGTGATGGCCATGGGCAGCGTCACGCTGCTGCCCCAGCTGGCGGTGTCCACGGAGAACCGGCACGGGCAGCTGGTGGTGCGGCCCTTCGCGCCGCCGGGGCCGGGCCGGACGCTGGTGCTGGCGTGGCGTCCGGGCCACCCCCGGGCGGAGGCGCTGCGTGCCATCGCGGGGACGCTGCGCTCCGTGTGGCCCGGGGTGGGGAAGGCGAAGGTCAGCGCAGCGGCTTCTGCGAAGTGACGATGCCGTCCGCGTCCGCGTAGAGGTGGTGGCCGGGGACGAAGGTGACGCCGGCGAAGCGCACCTCCACGTCGCGCTGGCCCTCGTTGCGCTTGCCGCTCTTGAGCGGATGGGTGCCCAGCGCCTTCACGCCGATGGCGGTGCGGCCGACCTCCTCCGCGTCGCGGATGCAGCCGTTCACGACCACGCCCGCCCAGCCATTCTTCTCACCCAGGGCCGCGAGCACGTCACCCACCAGCGCGCAGCGGCGGCTGCCTCCGCCATCCACCACCAGCACGCGACCCTGGCCAGGCTCCTCCAATGCCTTGCGCACCAGGGAGTTGTCCTCCGGCGCGCGCACGGTGCTGATGGGGCCGGAAAAACTCCGGCGGCCGCCGTAGTCCAGGAATCCCGGCTCGGCGATCTGGAAATGCGGTGTGCCCGTGTGGGCGTCGCAGAGGTCAGCGGTCTTGAGTTCGGAGGTGTCGCTCATGCGCCGCAGGATGCACGCGCTGAATGGGGATGGCTGTGATTGCCGCTGCCTTGACCGTCCATTGTTCAGAAACCTATCGTCGGAGCCTTCCTGAGGGGGAAGTCCATGCAAGGGTTGAAGTGGTTCGTGGGCGCGCTCGTGTTGCTGGCGCTCGCCTGTGGTGAGGTTTCAGGACCGTCCACCCCGGTGGTTCGCGACGGCGAAGGACTGCTGGAGCTGCCGCTGGTGTCGACGTCGGCGGGACGCAGCTACAAGCTGGTGGGCGCGACGTTCGCCATCACCGGCCCGCAGAACGTCACCCTCACGGACACGTCCGCGGACTCCGTGAGCCAGCCGCTCATGGCCGGGACGTATTCCATCCAGTTGAACGGAGACTGGCACGTGGAGCGCACGGACGCGCCGGGTGTCACGGTGCCCGTCACGCTGGTATCGCCGAATCCGATGACGTTCACGCTGGGCGAGGGGGAGGCGCGTCCGGTGCGCTTCCTCTTCAAGGTGCCGGAGGATGGCACCGCGAACGTGGGCATCGGTGTGGACTCCGGCGGGTGGATCTCCGGGACCCTCAAGTTCGAGCCCCCGTCTCCGCCCAGGGACGGTCCCGTGGGCATTTTCGCCGACCTGATCGGCAAGAGCGTGCCTTTCGTCATCAGCTATGAGTCGGCGACGGTGACGCGCATCCAGGAGAACGGCCCGAAGCAGGCCAGGATCCAGACTTCTCCCGTGACCTTCCAGTTGGGAGGCGCGGTCCCAGAGAAGGTGATGCAGCAGTTCGTCGCCGCGCTCCAGGGACGCACCCTGGACTTCGTCGTGACGGCGTCGGGGTGGGGCTACTCCTATGTGGTGAACATGCCCCTGGAGAACACGGAGATTGGCGTGCGGCTCGACCTGCGTCTGCAAATGCTCACCGTCGGCGCGGACGCGGACGGCTACCCGCTCCTGGTTCCGACCCCCTTCCAACTGGGCGAAGCGCAGCTCGTCAGCAGTGGGGGCGCGGCCAGGGCATCCCTTTACGAGGGCACCTTCGCGCCGCGCTAGCCTCCCCAGGCGTGCTCAAGGCCGGATGGCGACCTTGAGCACCCCGTCCTTGCGCTGGTTGAACAGCTCATACGCGTCCCGGATGTCCTTGAGCGGGAAGCGGTGTGTGAAGAGCGGCGTCAGGTCCACGCGCTTCGCGCGCACCACCTCCATCAGGCGCCGCATGCGCTCCTTGCCGCCCGGGCAGAGCGTGGTGACGTCGGTGCAAGCCTTATCGGGCTTCGAGGCTGTCTTGGCGTGAGATGGCAGGATTCAGGGCCAATGAGAAGTCATGTGACATGTCTGTGTATGTCACGGTTCCGTGCCGGGCGGACGGTGGCATGGGCCTGCCCGGCTCCCCTGGGCCGAGGACGCCGCGGGCCGCTACTTCGCGGTGCTGTTGCGGCCGAGGGTCACCTTGAGCTGACCGGGCTGTGCCGACGGCTGGCCCACGAAGTAGTAGCCATCCACGAAGTTGAAGGTGTCGGCCCAGGGCACGGGGTTCCGGAAGCCGGTCTCGTCATGCTGGTGCGCGAAGAACGACGCGACGGAGGCGCTCTCCGAGTAGTTGGGGTCGAACAGGCCGATGTTGACGGTGTTGTCGCTGTAGTACTGGGACATCACGGTGACCGTGTCCGTCGCGGAGCCCGCGGGCCCGAGCACGCCGTTGTTGGAGAGCGACAGGAGTTGGGTGGAGTCGGGCGTGCTGATGACGACGTTCAGCGTGTTGGGCGTCGTGTTGACGATGGTGGTGTACAGCGAGTTCGGGTTGGACGTCGGCAGGGTGGGGTTGGTCGGGACAGGCATGACGGGCTCCTGGGGAGGTGAGGGTGAGGTGCTCGCGCGGGACGGAGCGGCGTGCCCCGCCGCCGCGTGCTCCCGGACGTAGAGCAACGCCCATGCCGCGCCTCGCGGCCCCGTCTTCCGAGGGAACTCGCTCGGAGGGATGCCGGGCCGACGGACTTTCGTCACATCGACCTGTGTCGACCGACGTGTCGACGCGGGCGCCCCGGCGGTATGGAGTCGCGGCCGGTCCACGGTGGACCTCGGGAGACGACGGCGATGAGCATGGCGCTGGTGCTGGGGGGAGGCGGAAGGTGACGGAGAATGCGCCGGATGACGGTGCCCTGCGTCAGGTAGGCCAGCACCCGTCGCGGGCCTCCGCACCTTGGGCACGAGCGCGGGAGGATGTCAGGAGAATGTCAGGAGCACATGTGACCGGGCCGTGACAGGTCCGCTCCCCGGGCCCCCTGGCGCTGGCGTCTGCCGGACCTTGCCCGCGTGTCCATCGTTTCCACGGGTGCGAGTCCGCGAGGAGGAACCATGAGGGAGACACCGGCACTGGACCCACGGCAGAGCGCGGAAGGGGCGGAGGCCCTCCAGCGGACCTGGCAGCTGACGCGGACGCTGATGCAGCAGCTGTCCGCCAGGGACCTGCGCACGGGGCGCTGGTTCACCCAGCTGCTGTCCACCTACCTGCGACACTACGACGCGCACCGGCTGCACGCGGTCGCGGACGCGAAGGGGACGGGCGCGGACGTCACTGAGGCCTACATCCGCCGGGCCTGTGAGGCGGCCTTCCTCACCGGCGCGGGGAGCGGCTCGGTGACCACGGGCATCACCGCGGCCTCGGCGGACACGGGCGTCGTGGGGGTGATGGTGGCCATCCCCGCGTCGGGGCTCGTCATCACGGCGGAGATGGTCATGCAGGCCCTCATCCACCTGCGGCTGGCGTGCGACCTGGCCAGCGCCTTCCACGTGCGCTTCGACCCGGACGACCCCTCCGACTTCTCACGTCTCTACGCCCTCCTCCGCGGCGGCGCGGGAGAGGACACGGAGGAGGATCCGCTCGGCCTGGGGCGCGTGGAGCACCTCACGCGGGAGAAGGCGAACGACCTGGGCGAGGACCTGGGGGCGAAGCTGCTGGGCGACAGCGTGGCGCGCAACATCGTGCCCTTCCTGAACGTGGTGACGTCCTCCGTGGACAACTGGCGGCGCACCCGGCGGCTGGGCGACTCCATGCTGCGCTACGTGCGGCTGCGCCGCGCGCTGGAGGACGCGGACGCGGCCCTGCGCCGCGTGGCGCCCCGGAACATCAGCCTGCTGCTGGAGAGCGCCTGGTTCCTCTTCGTCTCCGACGGCCACCTGCGCGACGAGGAGTCCGCCGTGCTCACCCACGCGCTCTCCCGGCTCACCCCGGAGCGGCGCAAGGAGACGCTGAAGCGCTTCGTGGGCGATGCGTCCGAGTGGCTCCAGCGCCTGAGCGCGGCACCGGCCAGCGCGCGTGAAGTCCTGCAGGAGTCCTTGAACGCGCTCGCCGCCGCGGACCTCGCGGTGACCGGACCCGAGCAGGCCCTGCTCCAACAGGCCGCGCACGCCCTGAACACCTCCCTGGACCGCGGGCACCTGGACACGCTGGTGCGGCGCTACCGCGAGGAGGGCGTGGCGCATCCC
>NZ_RAWL01000242.1:0-13103 GCF_003668885.1 Corallococcus sp. AB049A
AGAGACAGGGGTGGGGTGGTGGGGCCGTTGCGAGAGGTGCGCGTGGCGTTCGGTGCGGATGGCAAGCCGCTGCGGATCCCGATGGAGATGCAGGAGCATCGCTTCCTGGCGGCGCGGCCGGTGGAGCTGCTCACGGACGTGCTGGCGGACGAGGCCGCGCGGGCGCCGGCCTTCGGCCTGGACAACGCGTTGCGGCTGCCGTTCCGCGTGGCGGCGAAGACGGGGACGAGCCGCGCGCACGTGGACAACTGGGCGGCGGGCTTCACCCGGGAGCGCACGGTGGCGGTCTGGGTGGGCAACTTCGACGGCACGCCGATGCGCGGCGTGTCCGGCATCACGGGCGCGGGCCCGGTGTTCGCGCGGGTGATGGCGCTGGCGATGCGGGGCCTGCGCGCCGCACCGCTGGTGGACAGAAGCCACTTCGAGTCCGCGGAGATCTGCCCGCTGTCCGGAGACCGGGCGGGCCCGAACTGTCCCGGGGTGATGAAGGAGGTCTACCTGCCGGGCACGGCGCCGCGTCACACGTGCTCCATGCACCGGGGTGACGGTTCGCTGGATGTGGGCCCGGCGTATCTCGCCTGGGCGCAAGCGGAAGGGCTGGCCTCCACGTCGTTGAGCGCGCAGGGAGGACCGGAGACACAGCCCGGCTTCATCCTGCCGGCGAACGGGGACGAGTTCCTGGTGGAGCCGGAGCTGCCGGAAGGTGCCCAGGCCGTGCCCGTGCGAGTGATGGCGCCGCAAGGGGCGAAGTTGCTGGAGCTGCGCACGGATGACGGGCGCCGCATCGAACTGCGTCCGCCCTTCGTGACCCGGCTGCCAGCGGTGGCCGGTGAGCGCCGGCTGGAACTCTGGGCACCCGGTGGTTCCGAACCGCTGGCGGTGACGCGGTTCCGGGTCCGATGAACGCGGCGGGAGTGGCCGTGCTCATCGCCGCGCTGGTGGCGGGCACGGCGCCGGGGGGGCAGCGCACGGGCGCACGGTCGTCGCCCTCGGTCCGAGCGTCGGTTGATACGCAGGTCGACGTCCGCATCCTCTCCAAGCACCGGCCCGTGCGCCTGCGCCTGGACGGCCCGCGCTCACTCGAAGTCGTCGCATCGGCGAGCACGCTCGTCGTGGATGGCCGCCCCCAGCCCCAGGCACTACGGCTTGATGCTGGCCGCTGGCGTGTTCGCGGCCGTGGCCTGGACCGCCGCTATGAGGCCGCTCTGTCCCTGACGGCATGTGACGGCGAGCTCATCCTCGTCGCCACCTTCGCGCTGGAGGACTACATCGCCGCCGTCACCGCGAGCGAGACGGAGGTCGATACTCCCTTTGAAGCGCTCCGGGCCCAGGCCATCACCGCCCGCAGCTATGTGCTCGCTTCCGGCAAGCGGCACGATGAAGCCCGGGCCTGCGACCTCACGCACTGCCAGGTCCTTCGCGGTGAGGGCTTCGCGCGCCACCTGCGCCGCGCCCGCGATGCCGCCCGCTCCACGGAAGGCATCGTGCTGCGCCTACCCGGTGGCGCCATTGCCCTCGCTCCCTTCCACGCGAGCTGCGGCGGACATACGGCGGACCCTGTCGCCGTCTTCGGGGCTCCGGATCTCTCGGGCGCCGCCGCCGTGCCCGACCGCTGTCCCGCGTCGCCTTGGCGTGCCGTCGTGCCCCGTGCGCTGGTGACGGCCGCCGCTTCGGATGCGACTGGCGGCCCCGCTCGGGCGGAGGACCTGTTGCTGGACCGGGACTCCAGCGGAGCGGTGGTGCGCATCGTGGATCGCGCTTCCGGACGCATGGCTCGCGGTGATGCGTTCTTCCGCGCGCTCGGTGCCCGCGCGGGGTGGGACCGGATCCGCAGCGCCCGCTTCTCCCTGACGCTTGGCGGTGACCAGGCACTCCTCGAAGGACAGGGCCATGGCCACGGCGTGGGCCTCTGTCAGGCCGGCGCGGCCCTGCTCGCACGGCAGGGATGGACCGCGGAGCAGTTGCTCGCGCACTACTTCCCACGCGCCCTTCCCGGGAAGCTCCACGACAAGTGAACGCGAGGGCCGTCGTGGCCTTCCGTTCGCAGCCGCTCTCGAAGGTGACGGCCCTCCGGGGGCTCTGCCCCGCCTCTCCGCTTGGGCTTACCAGCACCCGCCGTGCTCCGTATCGATTGCTCCAGAGCCCTCACCCCCGCGCGGTCCGGCGGGGAGGTGGCTTCGCGCACCGGCCATCCCGGTGCGGAACCCAACCGGGAGGCAACACATGGCGTTCAATCTGATCGAAGCAGTCGGCTCACAATTCATGCAGAAGGGATTGCTCCAGAAGATCAGCGGATCGCTGGGCGAGGACCCGCAGGCGACCACCAAGGCGCTGCCGGGCGCCATCGCCTCCGTGGCCGCGGGCGTCGTGGACCAGGGCGGCAACGAGGCCGGCGCCCACCGCCTGCTGACGAAGCTCAACGAGGGCGGCTTCACCGGGCCGGACGCGGCCCCGCGCACGGGCGGCGTCGGAGAGGGGCTGCTCGACGAGGAGGAGCGCGGGAAGGGGATGCTGAGCGGCATCTTCGGCAACAAGCTGGGCGGCGTCACCGAAGGGCTCACGCGCTTTGGTGGCATGAGCAACCCCGGCTCGTCGACGCGGCTCTTGTCCCTGGTCGCCCCCATGCTGATGGGCGTGCTGGGCAAACAGGTGCGCGACCAGCGCATGGGTGCGTCCGGGCTGATGCAGCTGCTCAACGGCCAGCGCAACAACATCGCCGCCGCGCTGCCCGCGGGGCTGGGCGGTGTCCTGGGCTTTGGCGGTGCGCGCCACGTGGTCGCGGAGGTCATCGAGCCCCACCGCGAGACCGTGACGCCGGTCCGTGAGGCGGCGCCCGTGCGGGAGGCGCACACCGTGCGTGAGGCGACGCCCCGGACGACCTACAACCGTCCGCCGGAGCGCAAGAAGAGCATCGCGGGCTGGGCCGTGCCGCTGGCCCTGCTCGCCCTGGTCGTGCTCGCGTGGGGTGCCTTGCGAGGCCGCCGTGACGAGCGCCGCGCGCCCCAGGTGACCCGCACCACGACAGTCCCCGCGCAGGAGCGCGTCGCGCAGACCCCTTCACAGCCCGCGACACCTCCACCCCAGGCCGAGCCTCAGACTCCGCCCGCGACGGGCGGCTCCGGGACGCAGGCCACCCCGGGCACGGGGGGCGACGTGGAGAAGCAGACCGCGGGCGCGGCGGACACCGGGAAGCAGCAGCAGGGCGAGGGCACCGGCGGCTCCGGCCAGGAGAAGATGCGCGTGAGCGACCCCAACAGCCTGCGTGAGGCCTTCAACGGCCCGAGCGCGGAGCAGGGCTTCGTGCTGGAGGGCGTGGAGTTCAAGACGGGCTCGTCGCAGCTCACCTCGAAGAGCCAGCGCATGGTGGGCGAGCTGGGCAAGCTGATGGAGGAGAAGTCCGACGCGCGCGTGCGCATCAACGGCTTCACGGACAACACCGGCGACGCGAACGCCAACCGTCAGCTGTCGGAGAGCCGCGCGGAGAGCGTGCGCCGGGCGCTCGTGCGCCGGGGCATCCCGCAGGACCGCATCGAGGTCAGTGGCGAGGGTGACGCGAACCCCATTGCCCCCAACGATACTCCCGAGGGCCGCGTGCAGAACCGCCGCATCGAGGTGCAGGTGCTCGGTCAGTAATCCCCCGGGCACGCGGTCCCGGCGGCGTCCGGTCCTCACGGTGAGGGCCGGGCGCCGCTGTCTACGTCACGGCGGACGGCTCCGGCCGGTGCAGCGGTTCTCCCAACAGCTCCGCCAGATCGAACGCGTCCAGCAGCGCATGGCCCTGCAAGTCGTTGTTGAAGAACACCCACGCCGTCCGGCCCGCGTCGCGCCACGCCCTCAGGTCCTCCGCCACCCGCCGCAGCGCGCGGCGTCCATAGCGGCCCTCGTAGCGCCCGTGCGCGCCGTGGAAGCGCAGGTAGCGGAAGCCCCCGGTGGGGTGGGGCACCGGCTCCTCCACCAGGTCGTGCTCGCACACCGCCGCGCCATACGCCTCCAGGAGCGCGAGCACCTCCGGGTGGTACCAGGCCGCGTGACGGAACTCGAAGACATGGGGGAGGCCGCCGGGCAGGTGGGCGAGGAAGCGCTCCAGCCGCTCGGGGTCCGGCTTCGTCATGTTCGGCGGCAGCTGCCACAGGATGGGCCCCAGCCGGCTGCCCAGCCGCAGCACGCGCGAGTGGAAGAGCTCCACGCCCTCGCCGACCTCCTTCAGACGCTTCAAGTGCGTGAGGAAGCGGCTGCCCTTGCACGCGAAGCGAAATCCGCGCGGCACCTGTTCCCGCCAGCCGTCCACGGCGGCCTCCGTGGGCAGGCGGTAGAACGTGGCGTTGAGCTCCACGGTGGAGAACACCCGCGCGTAGTAGGGGAGCCAGCGGCGGACCGGCAGCCCGTCCGGGTAGAAGAGCCCCTTCCAGTGCTTGTAGACGTAGCCGCTCGTTCCCAGGTGGATGGCCGCCATGCGCTGGAGGATGGGCACGCCCCTCCCGCGTGGCCGCGCCCTGTCCACCGCGTTACACCTCCCGGAAGTTGTCCTCGGGGTTGGCCCGCGCTAACGCGAGGCGTTAGGGCTTCACGCTTGACCCTGCTTTCACCCACCCTCTAGAAGGCCCGCGACCCATGGCGACTCCCGACCGGTTTCCCCTCCCACAGGTCTCAGACAGCACCCGGAAGCCCGAGTGGTTGAAGGTGCGCCTGCCGCATGGCGAAGGCTATGAGCGGGTGAAGGCCATCGTGAAGCGGGTGGGGCTGGCCACGGTGTGCGAAGAGGCCCGCTGCCCGAACATCGCCGAGTGCTGGGGCGGAGGCACCGCCACGGTGATGCTGATGGGCGAGGTGTGCACGCGCGCCTGCCGCTTCTGCCACGTGAAGGTGGGGGCGCCCCCGCCGCTGGACCCGATGGAGCCCATCCATCTGGCGCAGGCGGTGAAGGAGATGAACCTCGAGTACATCGTCGTCACGTCGGTGAACCGCGACGACCGTCCGGACGGAGGCGCCAGCCACTTCGCGTCCGCCATCCGCGAGCTGCGCAAGGAGAGCCCGCGCACGCTGGTGGAGGTGCTCATCCCCGACTTCAAGGGGAAGGAAGAGGACCTGGCCACGGTGGCCGAGGCGAAGCCGCACGTGGTGGCGCACAACGTGGAGACGGTGGAGCGGCTGACGCCCACGGTGCGCGACCGCCGCGCCACGTACCGCCAGTCCCTGCGCGTGCTGGAGTACCTCAAGAACCGCCCGGAGAAGGTCTACACCAAGACGTCCGTCATGGTGGGCCTGGGCGAGACGGACGAGGAGCTGGAGCGCACGTTCAAGGACCTGCGCGACGTGGGCGTGGACGTGCTCACGCTGGGCCAGTACCTGCAGCCGTCGCAGTACCACCTGCGCGTGGAGCGCTTCGTGACGCCCGCGCAGTTCGAAGCCTACAAGGCGCTGGCGGAGTCCTTCGGATTCCTCTACGTGGCCTCCGGGCCGCTGGTGCGCTCCAGCTACCGCGCCGCCGAGTTCTTCATGAAGGGCCTGATGGAGCGCGAGCGCGTCGAGCGACTCGGCTGACCGGACGGAACATCCCTTCCTTAACCCCAGAGAGAGACACTCCCCCTCATGGCGACTTTCGAATTCAAGCTCCCGGATCTCGGCGAAGGCGTGGCGGAGGGCGAGCTCGTCAAGTGGCACGTCAAGGAGGGCGACCTGGTGAAGGAAGACCAGGTGCTCTGCGAGGTGATGACGGACAAGGCCACCGTCACGGTGCCCAGCCCGCACGCCGGCCGCGTCGTGAAGACGCACGGCCGTGAGGGCGACATGGCGAAGGTGCACCAGCTGCTGGTGACCATGGAGATGGAGGGCAGCGCTCCCGCGGCGCAGGCTCCGGCCCATGGCGCTCCGGCATCCCACGGTGCTCCGGCCGCGAGCCCGGCCCAGGCGGCGGCCCCCGCGGCCCCGGCCTCCGCCACGAAGGTGCTGGCCACGCCCGTCACGCGCCGCATGGCGCGCGAGCACGGCCTGGACCTGGCGGAGATCTCCGGCAGCGGTCCGCAGGGCCGCGTGACGAAGGCGGACGTGGTGGCGGCGCTGGAGGGTGGCAACGGCGCGCCGAAGAAGAACGAGGTCGCGGCCCCCGCGCCCCAGGCCGCGCGTCCGGCGGTGCCGCCGGTGGCGTCCGGCAAGGGCGACGAGCGCATCGCGCTGCGGGGCCTGCGCAAGAAGATCGCGGAGAAGATGGTGCGCTCGAAGTTCACGATGCCGCACTTCGCGTTCGTGGAGGAGGTGGACGCCACGGACCTGGTCGCGCTGCGCACGCGGCTCAACAGCCAGCTGGCGGCGGCCGGTGACGGCACCAAGCTGACCTACCTGCCGTTCATCGTGAAGGCGACCATCGCCGCGATGAAGAAGTTCCCGCACCTCAACGCGAACTTCGACGAGTCGACGCAGGAGCTGGTGGTGCGCGGCGAGTACAACATCGGCATCGCGGTGGCCACGCCGGACGGCCTCACGGTGGCGGTGGTGCGCAACGCGGATCAGCTCACGCTGGGCGAGCTGGCGAAGGAGATCTCCCGCCTGAGCGTCGCGGCGCGCGACCGCAAGCTGAAGATGGAGGAGCTGACGGGCGGCACCTTCACGATCACGTCGCTGGGGCAGAGCGGCGGCCTGTTCGCCACGCCCATCCTGAACCACCCGGAGGTGGGCATCCTGGGCGTTCACAAGCTGAAGAAGCGCCCGGCGGTGAAGAACGACCAGGTCGTGGTCCGGGACATGATGAACCTGTCGCTGTCCTGCGACCACCGCGTCATCGACGGCGATGTCGCGGCCAGCTTCGTGTACGAGATCATCAAGTACCTGGAAGCGCCGGACCTGCTGTTCCTCGCGATGGCGTGAGGAAACGCGTCGCGGGACACACCCGACCGCTCCTGCTCCGGGGGGCGGCCGGGATGCGGGGGAACTTCCGGACCAGCAACGCTGAAGGCGGGCAGCCGCGATGGCCGACAATCCCCGTGAGTTGATCCGCGCCGCGCAGACCGCCGAGCTCCAGGGGGACCGCGCGAAGGCGGCGGAGTGCCTGGAGCAGGCCGCCGCGCTGTACCAGAAGTCCGGCCACGCCTCGCGCGCCTCGCAGTTGTTGCGGCAGGCGCGCCAGCTGAAGACCCGCGCCCCGGACGTGAGCCCCGCCTTCACGGCGGCCATGTCGGGCAACAAGGACGCCGCGGCGTACCGCGCGGTGGGCTGGGGCGACGCCGTCTCCGACGCGTTCAACGACAAGGCGGGCGCCGTGGTGCACACGCTGGAGGCCCATGAGGACTCCACCGTGAAGGGGGGCGCGCCGCTGCCCGTCGAACCCGGCCTGCCCCGGCTCGCCGGAAGGATTGCCGCCATCGGCGCCCCGGTGTCCTCGGCGGAAGCCGTCACGCTGCACGATGGGCCTGCCTCCGCGCCCGCCGCTATCGCACCCGAGGGCGCCTCCCCCGAGGACACGGAGGCCAAGGCTCCTTCCGGCCGGCGGCGGTCGGCTGCGAGCAGCGATGCTTCGCAATCTTCAGCAGAGGGCGCCGCCTCGGCCGAGCAGCCGCCGCTGTCTGGGCGGACGCATGCCGTCGGCGCGGACCATCGCGATGCCGAGAAGGACGACGTCGTCGTCCCGGGGGGACTGCTCATGCCCCCGGAAGAGGACGCGCTCGATCCCGCGACCGGGCTGCTGCGTGCTTCGGGCGCCGAGGACGCTGTCGTCCCCGGAGGACTGCTGCGGCCCCCGGACGAGGACACCTCGCCCGTGCACGCCGAACCGGCGCGCGGCCGCCGCCGTGAGAAGCGCCTCATCGAGCGGGGGCCCACCCGCGCGGATCCCGCGTTGGACGCATGGTGCTCGTTCTGCTGCCGGCCTCGCGGCGAGGTGGGCGACCTGGTGGCGGGCCCGGCGGGGGCGTTCATCTGCAAGGGCTGCCTGGGCGAATCCCAGGGCCTGCTGGGCGACGTCGTCGCTCCGGCCCCCGTGCGCAAGCCCGCGCCGGAGGAGGCGCGCACCGGCACCGTGGAGATGGTGGGCCACGACGAGGTGAAGACCCTGCTGGAGCGCACGCTCCAGGCGGGTGCCCGCTGCCTGCTGCTCGTGGGCCCCGAGGGCTGCGGCAAGAGCCTCTTCTTCCAGTCGCTCCAGCGGCACGGCCAGGGCGTGCTCGCGACCGTGGAGGCCCTGGAGTCCACGCCGGGCACCGAACCACTCCTCGTGGAGGACGTGGACCGCCTGGAGCCCCGCGCCCAGAACGCGCTGACCGCGTTCCTCGCGAGCCATCCGCAGCGCGCGGTGGTGATGAGTGCTCGTGGCGCCGTGTCGTCGCTGGGCCTGTGGGTGCGAGGGGAGGGTGGCAGCCTGCCCGTCCCCACCACCGCGGGCATGATTGAAGCCGTGCAGGGCCTTGTGCCCGTGTCCCTGCTGGAGCGCGTGCAGGTGCTGCTCCCGGTGCGCCGTCCCACGGTGCCGGAGCTCGTCGAGGTGGCGCGCCGCACCCTGGCCCTGCGCCAGCCAGCCGTCACGCTGTCTCAAGAAGTCCTGGGAGCGTTCGCCGCCGAAGCGGTCCGCTCCCCGCGCGCGGGGCATGAGCTCCAGGCGCTCCTGTCCCGCGTCTACGCGGGCAGCTGGAGCCTGGAAGCGGCCCAGACGCCCGCCGCGCCATCCCAAAACCCACGAGGGGGGCGAAAGGGATCACCATGAACACGCTCACCGTCTTCCGCCTGGGCCGGGTGGAGTACGAGGACGGACTGAAGCTGATGCACCTGTTCGGCGAGGCCCGCCTGCAGGAGCTCATTGGCGACGCGCTGCTCCTCCTGGAGCACCCGCCCGTCCTCACGCTGGGCCGCGCCGCGAAGCGCGAGAACATCACCGCCACCGACGCGCGCCTCGCGGAAGAGGGCGTGGAGGTGTTCGACACCAACCGCGGCGGCGACGTCACCTACCACGGCCCCGGTCAGGTGGTGGGCTACCCCATCCTCCTCCTGCCGCCGGAGCGCCGCGACGTACGCCGCTACGTGCGTGACGTGGAGCGCGGCCTCATCCAGACGCTCGCGGCCTTCGGGCTCACCGCCGGCGCCATCCCCAAGTGGCCGGGCGTGTGGCTGGGGCAGGAGGGCTCGCCGGACGCGCGGAAGATTGGCGCCATTGGCGTGCACCTGTCGCGCTGGCTCACCACGCACGGCTTCGCGCTCAACGTGAACACGAACCTGGAGCACTTCCAGCTCATCGTCCCGTGCGGCATCCGCGAGGCGGGCGTCACGTCCATGCAGCGCGAGCTGGGCCACCCCGTGTCCGTCCCGGACGTGGAGGAGGTGCTCGCGCGCGAGTTCACCCAGGTCTTCGACGCCCAGCGCGTGGACGGCACGGTGGGCCTGCGCACGGTGAGCGTCGCCGTGGTGCACGGCCGGGGGCCGGAGGCGCGCGTGCTGCTGCTGCGCCGGACGCCGGAGCGCGGAGGCTTCTGGCAGACGGTGACGGGGCGCCTGGAGCCGGGAGAATCCCCCGGGGACGCCGCCCGCCGCGAGCTGGCGGAGGAGACCGGCCTCGCGCTGCCCGTGGTGGACCTGGCCTACCGCCACGCCTTCGCGCTGGGGGAAGCGCTGCCGCCCAGACTGGTGGAGGAGCACGGCTTCGCGGTGCACGCCGCGCCGGACACGCAGGTGCGCCTGGGGCCGGAGCACGACGCCTTCGAATGGGTGGATGTGCCCACGGCCCTGGAGCGGCTGCCCTTCCGGGGCCTGCGCGAGACGGTGACCCGGGCGCTCAAGACGCCCGGGCGGTAACCGCCACTACAGCTCGATGACCATCGCCTCCTTGGCGGCGATGGTGGCCTTGCGGTGCTTGCGCACCTCGCGCAGCAGCGCGTCCATGCTCGCGTCGTCGCGGCCCGGGTCGTGGTGGAAGAGCACCAGCTGCTTCACCTCGCTGGCGTCCGCCGCGCGCACCGCCGCCTCCCACGTCGAGTGGCCCCAGCCCGTGCGGGCCGGCCCGGTGCGGCCGCGGTACTCGTCCTCCGTGTACATGGAGTCGTAGATGAGCGCGTCCGCGCCCCGCGCGAAGTCGAACAGCTTCGCGTCCAGGTCCGTGCCGTGCTCCACGTCCGTCGCGTACACCAGCGAGCGCCCGCCGAAGTCCACCCGGTAGCCCACGTTGCCGCCGGGGTGGTTCAGCTCCAGCGTGCGCACCGTGGCCTTGCCCACCGGGATGTCCTCGCCCACCACCACGTCCCGGTACGCCAGGCGCGTGCGGAACACGTCCTCCGCCGTCACCGGGAAGTAGGGGTGCACCATCTGCCCGGCCAAGATCTGCTTGAGCGACTTGCCGTCCCGAGGTGACCCGTACAGCGTCACGTCGTTCGCCGGAGAGAACATCGGCGAGAAGAACGGCAGGCCCTGCAGGTGGTCGTAGTGGTAGTGCGAGATGAAGATGGATGCCTTGACGGGCTTTCGCGTCGCCGTCAGCGCATCCCCCAGGCCGCGCGCTCCGGAGCCCAGGTCGAAGATGAGCAGCTCGTCGCCGCAGCGGACCTCCACGCACGGCGTGTTGCCGCCGTAGCGCTTCGTCGCCGGGCCTGGAGCGGGGATGGAACCGCGCACCCCCCAGAAGCGCACCTCGAAGCGCGCGGTGCTCCGCCGGACCGGGCGCTCAGCCGGCCTTGGCTTCCGTGTCGTCGTCCTCCGCGAAGAGCTCAATCAGGTGCCCCGTACGCTCGCGCTTCGTCTTCAAATAGTCGACGTTATGCGGATTGTGCTCGGTCCGGGAAGGGATTCGGCGCCGGACCGCCACGCCTTCCTCCACCAGCCCGGCGATCTTCAGCGGATTGTTGGTGATCAGGTCCACCGACCGCACATCCAACGACCGCAGCATTTCCGCAGCGATGTCGTACGAGCGCAAGTCGTCCGCGAAGCCCAGCTGGCGGTTGGCCTCGTAGGTGTCCAGCCCCTTGGACTGCAGGGCGTAGGCCTTGATCTTGTTGCCCAGGCCGATGCCCCGGCCCTCCTGGCGCAGGTAGAGCACCACGCCCAGCCCGTTCTGGGACACGAAGTCCAGCGCCCGGTCCAACTGCTCGCGGCAGTCGCACTTGAGGCTGCCGAAGACTTCGCTCGTCAGGCACTCGGAGTGGATGCGCACCGGCACCCCCTCCAGCCCCTTGGGCTCGCCCACCACCAGCGCCACGTGCTCCTTCCCGTTGCGCTTGTCGCGGAAGACGATGGTCTTCAGCACCCCGCGGGCCGTGGGCACGTCCGCCTCCGAGTACCGCTCCAGGTGCTGGGTCGGCTTACGGGTCGGCAGGACCTGGGGTGAGCGAGTGTCGGACATGGTAGGTCGTCTCCCAGAGAGAGGGCCGTTACTTCTCGCCCCCCTGGATGCAAGTCAAGGTGACACCCCGATGGGTGTGGTGAAACCCGCCTGTTTGGATGCGGCGGACGTGGACTGCGTTGCTCAGGCGACCCACGAGAGGGGGACCAGCTCCACATGGGAGCCATCAGTCAGGCTGCTGGTATCCCGGGGGAAGTGAAGCAAATGTGTGGCTGCCGCAGCTGAACGCAGGGCCCCCGACGTCTGAGTCCCCAGGGGTTTCGCCCACAGCTCGCCTGCCCGCCAGGTGGCCGTGACACGCACAAAGTGGGCAAGCCCCGGGGCCTTGGAGAGCTTCCCCTCCAGGCGGCCGGCGACGCGGGGCGGCTCCACGTCGGCGTGCCCCAGGAGCCGGCGCAGGGCAGGGCGCACGAAGAGCTCGAAGGTCACCAGGGACGACGTGGGGTTGCCGGGCAGGCCCATGAAGAGGGTGGCGCCGCGCTGGCCCACCACCAGCGGCTTGCCGGGCTTGATGGCCACGCGCCAGAAGCGCTGCTCGACACCGAGCGCCTCCAGGGCGTCCTTCACGAAGTCGTGGTCGCCCACGGAGACGCCCGCGCTGGTGAGGACCACGTCGAAGCCCTCCGTGCGCGCCAGGGCCTCCTGGACGGCCTCCCGCGTGTCCCGGGCGATGCCCAGGAGCGTGGGCACCCCGCCCGCGCGCCGCACCGGTTCGCAGTCCTCGCGCGCGGTGGCCCGCACGCCCCGCGCCGGGGGCTCCAGCGGCGGTGGCCTGTCCGCCGCCGAGCGCGCCCGCATCCGCCGTGAGACGCCGGGCCTGATGGCCAACCTGCGCCTGTTCTGGGCGGAGGCGAACTCCAAGGTCCGCGCGGGCGTGATGGCCGGCGGCGGCGTGGTGGTGCTGGGCCTCTTCGCGCTCATGTACTGGCTGGTGCTGGGCGGCGAGGCCCAGGTGCAGAAGGGCGAGGAGCCCGTGCGCCTGTCCAACCAGCCCATCACGGACTCGTTCGGCCTGGGTGACGGCGTCACCTGGAACCGGCCGGACATGAAGGTCTTCGAGTGGGAGTTCGTCGCCGCGACGCGCGCGGTGGTCATCCTCCACTACCAGGCCCAGGGCATCTCCAAGGACGAGGTGGTGGTCAGCGTCAACGGCGTGGACGTGGGCAAGGTGCCCCCGGACACGCTGGCCAGCCAGGAGCGCTCGCTGGAGCTGATGATCCCGCCCCAGCAGCTGCGCAAGGGCGAGCCCAACCGCATCATCTTCGACAACACCCGCAACCCGCCGGGCGAGGACACCTGGCGCGTGTGGAACGTCTGGGTGGAGCGCGCGCTCCTGCCCGAGCAGCTCTCCACGCAGCAGCTGCTCGCCAACGCCAACGACCTCTTCAAGAAGGGCCGCAAGAACTTCGACACGCCGGACATCGGCGCGCGCAACCGCTACGAGGCCTGGAAGGCCTTCCGTGAAGCGTGGCTGATGCTGGAGGCCCACCCGGATCCGAAGCCGGACCTCTACTTCGAGGCCCAGGAGCAGATGAAGCGCGCCCAGCAGGAGCTGGACCGCACCTGCTCCAAGCTGCTCTTGGAGGTGGAGGGCTACTACAACCAGGGCCACTTCAAGCAGGCCGCCTCCACGCTGGACCACATGCGCGAGTACTTCCCCGAGTACGACCAGCCGTGCGCCACGCGCGCGGAGAACAAGCGCATCGAGTACGGGCTGTAGCCCCTTCGTCGTCTGGTGGACGGTGCAACCCTGCCCGGGAGGCGGGCAGGGCCCGTCCCGGTTGCCGGTCCCTCC
>NZ_RAWL01000243.1:0-13072 GCF_003668885.1 Corallococcus sp. AB049A
GTCCCCCGCCGTCCCGTCGCAGGGCGCCCCGTCAGGAGCGGGCGCAGGCCACGGTTGACGCCATCCTCACCGCGACCGCTCGCGTTCTGCTCAGGGACGGCTACGAGGCCGCGAGCACGAACCGCATCGCCCAGGAGGCGGGGGTGAGCGTGGGCTCGCTGTACCAGTACTTTCCCAGCAAGGAGGGGCTGGTGACGGCGCTGATGGAGCAGCACCGTGCGCGCTCGCTGGCGGACTTCGAGACAGGGCTGACGTCGCTGGCCGGGCAGCCGCTGCCGGTGGCGATGCGCGCGCTCATCCGGCAGGTGCTCGCGGTGAAGCGGGAGAACCCGCGCCTGAACCAGGTGCTGCATGAGCTGATGCCACGGATGCGGCAGTGGGGGCTGTCGGATGTGTACTCGCAGCGGCTGCACCGGATGGTGCGGGCGTTCCTCGCGCCGCGCTTCGAGGACCTGCGCCCCCGGAACCTGGACATGGCGGTCTTCATCCTGGTGAACGCGGTGGAGGCGCTGTGCCACACGGCGCTGACGGACCGGCCGGAGTACGTGGAGGACGACGCGTTCGTGGAGGAGATCGCCGCCCTGGCGATTGGCTACCTGCGGCCGGAGCCGGCCCTGGCGCGTCCCCGGCGCGCGACGCGGGAGCGGGTGGCCCGGATGTGACGGGCACCCCGTCCTTCCGCGAGGTCGGTGTTTCGGTGAGGAGGCGCTACTTCGTGCCCGTCTTCGCCTCGGGGCGCGGGGCCGGCGCGGCGGCCTTGGGCGTGGTGAGCAGGGGCACGCGGCCTTCCGGATAGATGGCGGTGAGGCGGTCGCCGCGAAGCTCCAGCGCGGCCAGGTGGCGGCCGTAGTGGGTGCTCAGCCCCGTGTCGATGACGATGACGCGGCCCCCGAAGCGGAGGGTGAGCCGGCCGTCCTTCGACGGCGTGTGGCCCATCACCATGCGGCGGGCGCCGAAGCGCTCCAGCACCTGGGTGAGGCCCGCGTCCCACTTCGCCTCGTCATCGAGCGCGTAGCCGCGGAACCACACCGGGCCCTGCGGATCCACGCCGCCGCCCGGCGCCTGTCCCGGCGTCAGGTCCTGCCACACCCAACGGTTCACCTCCTCCAGCGTGGTGCCGGGGACGGTGGGCGCCAGGCCTCCGTGCAGGAAGAGCGTGCCGTTGATGCGGATGACAGCCGGATGCGAGCGCAGCCACTTCCCATAGCGCCCGTCCGCGGCGTAGGCGGCGGCGTGGCCGCGCAGGCCCTTGGGCTCTCCCGGACCGTCCGGCGTGGGGGACTGATCCGCGAAGGAGGCGAACTCGCCGGGCGTGACGTAGCGCAGGTCCCCGCGCATGTTCATCAGCTCGTGGTTGCCCAGGAGCGGGTGCACGCGGCCGCCGGCCTTGCGCGCCTCGGTCTCCAGGCGCATGAGCAGTTCGAAGGCGTCGCGGGTGTGGTCGCCACGGTCGGGCAGGTCCCCGGTCTGCACCAGGTGCGCCTTGCCGCCAATCCAGCGGTCCTTCGCGTCGATGAGGCCCGCCAGCCGCAGCACCTCCTTCAGCGCGTCCACGTCGCCGTGCACGTCCGCCACGGCGACGATGCGCTCCACGCCCTGGAAGACGAAGGGGTCCTGCGGCTTCGGGGCGGCGGCACCCGCGAGCGCGGGAAGGAGCAGCAGGGACAGGAGAACGGGACGCACGGGCTTGCCTCCTTCAAAGGGGGCGCAAGCCTATCGCACGTCCCGCCCGGGCCTACGCGTTCGCCGCGGCGTAGATGTCCAGCAGCGTGATGCCCGCGACGGCGCCGGTGGCGGCGAGCAGGCGGCCCTTGCGCACGCCCGGCTCACGCAGGCCCTTGCCCATGGTGGCCAGGTCCAGCGCGTCACCGGCCACGCGCGCCCACAGCCACGGGCGCTTCTTCGCGGGGCTCAAGAGGGCCACGCCCGCGGCCAGCTCCCGCGCGCCGTAGCCGCGCACCAGCTTGTCTCCGCGCGAGATGCCGAAGAACCGGAGCAGGTTCCACGCTCCCAGCAACTCGGTAACGCCCAGGCCCACGCTGAACCAGCCCAGCGCGCGCGGCAGCTTGCTCTTCACCTTCTTCGCCATGACACCGCCTCCTCGGAAGCAGAAAGGTCCGGAGGAAAGCTGGAGGCGTCCCAGGCGCGCGCCAAGACCCTCGGCGGGCTGGCCCCTGACGCATCCTGGAAGGCAGGCAGCCGGCAGAGCCCCTGCCCTACTGGGGGTTGCCGCGGAAGCGGGCCGGGATGGCGCGCAGGAACTGCGGATCCTTCCAGTCCCAGCAGCGCTCCGGCGCGCTGTCCACATTCACCGGGAAGGAGTTCCACATGTGCACGTCGTAGGACGTGGACGCGCGCCAGTGGAAGAAGACGCTGAACGCGGCCGTCACGGCGAGCACGCCCGCCAGCACGCGATGCTGGCGCGGCGCCTCCACGACGTGCTGCACGGGGAACGCGAGGAAGAGGACGAGGTAGGGCAGCACGTCCGTGAAGAAGCGGGGCCCCACGGAGTGCCCCGCCCACCAGATGGGGAACGCGGAGATGGCCACCCAATGCAGGAGCACGATGACGGCGAAGGCCTTCTCATACGGCTCCAGCTGCTTGCCGCGCCACCGCTGGACGAACCCCACGCCCGCGAGCACCAGGAACGGCGAATAGACGAGCAGCCCGCGCGACGGGCTCACCAGGTTCGCGGCCAGCGCCATGAAGAAGCTCGACGCCGAGGCATCCAGCGGATGCGTGTAGTACGGCGACAGGAGCGAGCCGTAGAGGTGGAGGTTGTACCCGCAGAAGGGCACCGCCACCAGCACCGCGCCCGCGAAGTAGGCGGGCAGCAGCCGGCGGAAGCGCAGGAGGAAGTACGCGGTGACGACGACCACGGTGATGGAGTGCGTGGGCCGGCACACGTACGCGAGCGCCACCGCGAGCCCCGCGAGGAACGCCGTGCGCGCCGTCTGCGCGGGCCGCGCCAGCATCCACACGACGCAGGCGATGGCGAGCAGTCCAGGGCCGTGCTGCCAGAGGACGCGGCTGGCGGTGGAGTACGCCGTCGTCCCCAGCGCGAAGAGCAGCACCGTGACGAGCGCCGCGCGGGCGGACACGCGCTTTCGCAGCACGACGAGCAGCACGCCCGCCGCGGCGCACACGTAGAACGACGCGATGAGCTGTTCGGTGCGGTGGAAGGAGCCCAGGTCCACCTTCCCGGTGCTCTGGAACAGCTCCAGCCACGCCAGCGCCGCCGCGCCGGGGGCGCCCAGGTGCGCGAGCAGCGGCCGGCCCAGCGAGAACACCCCTTCCGCGAGCGCGAGGAGCGGGAGCGCGGAGACCATCACCCCGGGCGGATACTCGTAATACGTGCGGCCGCCATAGACGGCCCGGGCGTACGCGGTCGCCTGGTTGAACGAGGGCGCGTACTCGTCCAGGTCGGCGTTGCCCTCGTGGAGGATGCTGGCCGCGGAGGGAATGGACCACAGCGAGTCCGTCTGCATCTGCACCTGGCTCGCGGTGTAGACCGCGAACAACCCCAGGCACAGCAGCCAGGCCGCGAGGGACGAAGCCGCGAGGTCGCGGCGGGACGGTGATGGCTCCGGAAGCACGGAGCCGCTTCTAGCGAATCCGCGCGGCCCACGTCACGCGGAGGGCAAAATCAGCGAGGATGGCCGCATGAAAATCTGGGTCGATGCCGATGCGTGTCCGGGGCCCGTGCGGGACATCCTGCTGCGCGCCGTGCAGCGCGTGAAGGTGCCCATCGTCTTCGTGGCGAACAAACCCCTGTCGCTGCCGCGTCTGGCGTACGTGTCCACCGTGCAGGTGGGCGCGGGGCTGGACGTGGCGGACCGCCACATCGCCACGTCCGCGCAAGAGGGCGACCTCGCCGTCACGCAGGACATCCCGCTGGCCGCGCTGCTCGTCCCCAAGGGCGTCGTGGTGATGGACCCGCGCGGAGAGCTCTTCACGCCGGAGACCATCGACGAGCGCCTGTCGATGCGGAACTTCATGCAGGAGCTGCGCGACAGCGGCGTGAACACGGGCGGCCCCGGCGGCTTCTCACCGCAGGACCGCCAGCAGTTCGCCGCGACGCTGGACCGGGAGCTGACCCGGCTGGTGAAGCAGCAGGGCTGAGGTGGCCCCTGCCTAGTGACCGGCGCCGCCGCTGCCCTCCGCGGGAGGCGTGCCCGTGGACGGCGACACGGGGCTCGTGCCGATGCCCTTGTTGCGGTTCCAGGCCTCCGGCGTGATGTCCAGGCGCGCGCCCGGGTTCTGCGACGGCGCGGCCTCCGGCGCCAGGTTGTCCACGTCCCGCATGTCGATGCTGCCGGAGCCGCCGGTGCCCACCTCGTTGATGTCCACGCATTCGAAGTCCTCGCGATTCGAGGACCGCTCGATGCCCGTGCCGCCGGTGGCCTCCGCGTTGGCCTGGGCCTCGGCGCCGACGTCGCCGTAGAAGTTCATGCCATGGGCGCGCAGCATCTCCTGCGTGCGCGGGGACTCCTCCGAGTCCCAGGACATCTCGTCACTGGCGAACGCCTTGGCCGGTGACTCCTGCGGCACGGAGGTGGTCTGCGTGGCACAGCCGCCCAGCAGGAGCGCGGTCATCGAGGCCATGAGCGGAAGCTTCATCAGCGTGTCCTCCGGAAGTGTCGTCCGTCACTCAAGGTGGAGGCACTTGCGTCCGGGGCAAGCGACGAGGAAGCCGCCGGGCCAGCGACCCCGTTCCAGGCCGCGGCCCTTGCCTCAGTGGTCCCCGGGGCCTCCGCCCCCATGCAGGCAGGCCAGCGCCGCCACGGTGAGCGACTCGCATCCCATGCGCAGCGAGCCCGCCCTGTCCGGGGCATAGAAGCCGGAGTGTGGCCCCGGCACATGCGCCACCTTCTCCATGGGCGTCGCGCCCCGCGCCGCGTCCCAGGTCTTCCGGGGCGTGATGCCCACGAACCAGTACGCCGTGGGCACCGGGTGCTCCGGCCCCCGCGCGAAGTAGGGGAAGTCCTCGCTCGCGGTGCCGAGCACGCCCGGCACCAGCGCCTCGCGTCCGAACCACTCCGCGTGCGCGTCCCGGACGCGGCCCATGAGCGCAGGGTCGTTGCGGTTCACCGGGCCCTGGTTCAGCACCTCCACCAGGGGAGGCTTCGGCGCGCCCGCCGCCGCGGCCTCTCCCTTCGCGATGCGCTCGATGGCGGCGAGCACGCGCGAGCGCACCCCGTCGTCCTCCGTCCGCACCGTCACCTCCAGCAGCGCCTCGTCCGGAATCACGTTGGCGCGCGAGCCCGCCTGGAAGTGGCCCACCGTCACCACCGCCGCCTCCAGCGGAGACAGCTCGCGCGACACGATGGTCTGCAGGCGCAGCACCACGCTGGCCCCCAGCACCACCGGATCCACGGACAGCTCCGGCTGCGCCCCGTGCGCGCCCCGGCCGAAGAGGCGCACGCGCACCTGCGTGGCGCCCATCATCGCCACGCCGTCGCGGTGCATGAAGGTGCCCACCGGCAGCGGCGCGGTGTGCTGGCCCAGCACGGCGTCCGGCGTGCCGAAGCGCGCGTAGAGGCCCGCGTCCAGCATCGCCTTCGCGCCCGTGAGGGTCTCCTCCGCCGGCTGCCCCACCACCATCACCGTGCCGCGCCACGCGTCGCGCGAGCGCGCCAGCACCGCCGCCGTGCCCACCAGGCACGCGGTGTGGACGTCATGACCGCACGCGTGCATCACCGGCTCGCCGGCTTCCGTCCGCACGCGGCTCGCGTAGGACAGCCCCGTCTTCTCCTCCACGGGCAGCGCGTCCATGTCCCCGCGCAAGAGCACCGTGGGCCCGTCGCCGTTGCGCAGCAGGCCCACCACGCCGTGGCCGCCGACGTTCCGGGTCACCTCGTAGCCCTCCGCCTCCAGCCGCCGCGCCACCTGGGCGGCCGTGCGCGCTTCCTGGCCGGACAGCTCCGGGTGTTCGTGCAGGTCTCCGTAGAGCGCGTCCACGTCTGGCAATACAGAGTCCAGCTGCGCGAGGACGCGCCGGGCGCGGGCCTTGAGACCTGAAGGAGTGGAGGGGGTTGTCACGGCGGCGTCGTTCATGGCGGTGTGCTCCCGTCCCGGACGCGAGGGGGAGAATCGGAGTGTCCGGGTACCGCTCAAGGTGGAAGCCGCGCGCGGAGCTTCACAGGGGGCTTCCGCCAGGGAGGGAGACAGGGGCCCGGCCTCGTGCGCCATCCGCCCCGCCCTCCGGGGCACCGTGGGCCTTCGAGGCACCGCCTGTCCGTTCGTTGTTCGCCCCTCCCCCCAAGGCCACCTTCTGGCTGCGCACGCGACACATGGAGGGAGCGGTCATGAAGCGAGGCATCGCGCTGGGGCTCTGCCTGGTGGGACTGACGGGTGGCGCCGCCAGGGCCCAGGATCCACCGCCGGACGCACCCACGCGGATGGGCCGGGTGGATTGGCAGGGGCCCTACTTCCTCCTGGGGCTGGGCGTGGAGGGCTACACGGGCAAGCTCGCGCCCAACGTGGATCCGGGGCCGTCGTACGGCGTCGTCGTGGGCTACCGCGCCAATGACTACCTGGGCCTGGAGCTGGGCTACAGCGGCGGTGTGAACGGCCTGTCCGTCGCGAACAGCTCCGCGACCTTCGGCACGCCGGACATCGTCCGCAATGGCGGGCAGGCGGCGGTCACCATTGGCTTCACGCACACCCGGCTGCAGCCCTACGTGCTTGGAGGCGTCGGCGTCGAGCGCTACTCGATACGCGAGGGCAACTTCTTCCGGTTCTTCGACGACACCGGAGGCTACGCGCCCGTGGGCGCGGGGGTGCGTTTCAAGATCAACCCCCAGCTCACGGCCGAGGTGCGGGGCAGCTACAGCTTCCTCTTCAGCCAGGACTTCGCGTCCACGTTGAACCCCGGCGCGGGGGACGGCCGCTACTCGGGCCTGCTGATGATTGGCGGCAGCTATTGAGGTGCGCATGTCCGCCACGTGGGTCGACCTGCTCGACGAGCGAAGCCGCTGTGCCGGGGAGCCGCGCCTCTACACCTTCCTGGAGGACGACGCGGAGGTGACGCTCACCCGGGGCGAGCTGGCGTCGAGCGCCCACCGCATCGCCGCCGCGCTCCAGTCGCTCGCGGCCCGGGGCGAGCGCGCGGTCCTGCTCTATCCCCCGGGCGCGGACTACCTGCGCGGGTTCTTCGGGTGCGTGTGCTCGGGGCTGGTGGCGGTGCCGGCGTATCCGCCGGACCCCTCCAGGCTGGAGCGCACCCTGCCCCGCCTGCGCGCGCTCATCGCGGACTCCGGAGCCACGGTGGTGCTCACCACGTCCTTCATCCTGTCCATGGCGGAGTTCCTCTTCGCGGACGCGCCGGAGCTGCGCGCGTTGGAGTGGGTGGCGACGGACGCGCTGGAGGCGGACGGCGCGGCGTGGAAGCGGCCGGACGTGACAGCCGGCACGCTGGCGTTCCTCCAGTACACGTCAGGAAGCACCGGGACGCCCCGGGGCGTGATGCTCAGCCACGGCAACCTGCTGCACAACCTGGGGGCCATCCGCCGCGCCTTCCAGACGCATGACGGCAGCGTGGGCGTCATCTGGCTGCCGCCGTACCACGACATGGGGCTCATTGGAGGCGTGCTGGTGCCGCTGGCGCAGGGCTTCCACACGGCGCTGATGTCGCCGCTGACATTCCTCCGCAGGCCACGCGCGTGGTTGGAGGCGCTGACCCGCTTCGGAGGCACCATCAGCGGCGGCCCCAACTTCGCGTTCGACCTGTGCGTGCGGCGCATCCCGCCCGCGGAGCGCGAGGGGCTGGACCTGAGCCGCTGGGAGGTGGCGTTCTGCGGCGCGGAGCCCATCCGGCCGGACACGCTGGAGCGCTTCACGAGGGCCTTCGCGCCCCACGGCTTCCGGCGCGAGGCCTTCTATCCCTGCTACGGCCTGGCGGAAGGGACGCTCATCGTCACGGGAGGCGCGAAGGAGTCCGCGCCCATCCTGCGCGACGTGGACGCGTCCGCGCTGGAGGCAGGCATCGCGCTGTCGCCCGCGGGCACGGTCCGGACGCTGGTGGGAAGCGGAGTGACGCTGCCGGATCAATCCCTGTGCATCGTGGATCCGGACACAGGCCGCGTCCTGCCACCGGGAGCGGTGGGCGAGGTCTGGGTGAAGGGCCCCAGCGTGGCGAGAGGCTACTGGAGGCGCGAGGAGGAGTCCGCGCGGGTGTTCCAGGCCAGGACCCCGGAAGGTGACGGGCCCTATTTGAGGACAGGGGATCTGGGCTTCCTGGACGCCGGAGAGCTGTACGTCACGGGTCGGGAGAAGGACCTGATCATCGTGCGAGGCCGGAACCTGTACCCGCAGGACCTGGAGGCGGTGATGGAGGAGAGCCACCCCGCGCTCAGACCTGGATGCGGCGTGGCGTTCGGAGTGGAGGTGCAGGGAGAGGAGCGCCTCGTCGTGGTGCAGGAGGTGGATCCCCGCCGCTGGGACGGCGAAGCGGCACCGGTGCTGGGAGCCATCCGGGGAAGGCTGGCGACGGTGAACGAGGTGCGGCCCCACGCGGTGGTACTCATCGAACCGGGGAGCCTGCCGAAGACCTCCAGCGGCAAGGTGAGGCGGAGGGCCACGAGGGAGGCGTTCCTCACCGGAGCGCTGCGCGAGCTGCACGCCTGGTGCATGACCGCGATGAACGGCACGGACACGTCCGGAGGGCCCACGGCCCTGGAGTTCCGGGTCCTGGCACGAGTGCCGGCGCGACTGAAGGACCTGGATGCACAGCCGCCTTGAACGACGGGTTCGCTAGCGGAGCGAAGGCAAGCACCGACCCAGCCATCCCCAAGGTCCGCCTCCCGCCCGGCACGGTCCAAAACCTGTCCGACTGTCCGACAGGTTTCCGCCGGTCCAGGCAAAGAGGCCGCCGCCCCCGAGCCGCAGCGCTCAAAACCTGTCCGACTGTCCGACAGGCTCCACGAGGCCTGGGCGAAGTGAGCATCCATCGCGGTTCTCCAAACCGGTCCGACTGTCCGACAGGTTCCAGCGGCCGGGAGGAAGCGGGACGAATCACCCGCCCCGGTCCGCAGAAGCGGCCCGACAGTCCGACAGGGGATTGCCGCTCGGATGGCAGGGGCTCCCCTCGCCTCGGCTCTCAAGGCCGGTCCGACAGTCCGACAAGTTCTCGCGGACCGCGTGACAGCGGCGCCTCCCCCGTCCCGGTACTCAGAGCCAGTCCAACTGTCCGACCGGTTTTTCGCCACTCGGGTGGAAGGGGCGCCCCTCGCCTCGGCTCTCGAACCTGCCCGACTGTCCGACAGGTTCTCGCCGAATGGCGGCAGGGGGCTCTTGCCGCCTTGGTTCTTAGAACCGGTCCGACTGTCGGACCGGTTTTGCTTCCTGGCGGATGGGGGCCCGCCCCGTCTCCGCAGTGGTTCTCAGAACCTGTCCGGCTGTCCGACAGGTTTTCGCTGCTCGGGCGGAAGGGGGGCTCTTCGCCCGGTTCTCGGAACTGGTCCGACTGTCGGACAGGTTTTCGCTGCTCGGGCGGCGGGGGCGGCCTTCCAACCTCGGCTCTTGCGCCGGTCTGACTGTCGGACAGGTTTTTGCGGTGCGCCGCCGACGGGCGTTTCCCTTGGGTTCTTACCTTCTCATCTCGATGGACACGGCTGTCGCTCGGACGGAGCGCATCCGCTTGGATGCCTGGCGGCGTGTCTCTGGCGGCTCGGAGGTGTCCTGCTAGCATCGGGCGCATCCCCCCGCTGAAAGCTGACTCCGCTGAACGCCACCGAACCGCGCCACATGGCCGGCCTGGACCTGCTCCGGTGCCTGGCCATCCTCGTCGTTGTCGTCTTCCACTACCCCCGTCCCCAGGGCCACGACGTCTACCAGGCGTTCGCCAATTTCGGGTGGACGGGCGTGGAGCTGTTCTTCGTGCTCAGCGGCTTCCTCATCGGCTCGCAGCTGATGGAGCCGGTGTCGCGCGGTGAGACGCCTTCGCTCCGGCGCTTCTACCTGCGGCGGGCGCTGCGCATCCTTCCGTCGTTCCTCGTCGTGCTGGGCCTGTACCTCTTCGTGCCGGCCTGGGCTGAACAACCCGTGGTGACGCCCGCGTGGCGCTTCCTCACCTTCACCCAGAACTTCGGCCTGCGCCGCAATGGCTTCTCCCACGCGTGGTCGCTTTGCGTGGAGGAACACTTCTACCTGGTGCTCCCGCTCACCGTGCTCGCGCTGCGTGGACGCCTCCGAGCGCCGTCACTCCTCGCGCTCGCGGGAGGCGTGATGCTGGGCGGCATGCTCCTGCGCGGCGGGCTGTGGATGAGCTTCTTCTCCACGCTCGGACCGGGGGGCCCGGCGTGGCGTGATTACGACAAGCTGCTCTACTACCCGACGTACGCGCGGCTCGATGGGCTGACGTGCGGCGTGATGCTCGCGGCCCTGCGCGTCTTCCGGCCCGCGGCCTGGGAGCGCTGGACGCGCGGCGGCCGTGCACGGGGGCTGGCGGCCGTGGGGCTCGCGTGCCTGGGCGGCGTGCTCTTCATCAACGAGGAGCACTACCGCTACCTCCCCTATGTCCTGCTGTCCTTCCCCTTGGCCTCGATAGGCTTCGCGGCGCTGCTGATGTCGCTGGCGGGCCCCACGGCCTCGCGCGTCTGTGCCCGCATCCCGGGCATGAAGGCCTTCGCGGTCCTGAGCTTCACCGTCTACCTGGTGCACAAGGCCGTGCAGCACGGGGTGCGCGACGCGCTGGAGCCGCATGGCATGGACGCGTTCCATGTCGTCACGGTGCTGGGCGGCGCCGTGGCGGTGCTGCTCGCGTCGCTCGCGCTGCACCATGGCGTGGAGCGCCCCGCGCTGAAGTGGCGCGAGCGGCTGGAGCGCAGGCTCGTGCCGAGGAAGCCCGAGCCCCGGCCCGCCGTCACCTGAAGTCCCCGCGCGCGCTTCTGCGCGACAGAAGCCACGCAAGGGGGTGACCCTGGGCCCGGGCGGCGCGTGCGCGCTAGACCTTGCGGCATGCGCCCCTTCCTGACGGCGACGTGGCGGTACCTGCTGATGCTCAACTACGAGGTGGATCCGGCGGTGCTGCGGCCCCTCGTCCCCCGTGGCACGGAGCTCGACGCGTGGCAGGGCCGCACGTTCGCGAGCATGGTCGGCTTCCGCTTCCTCGACACGCGCGTGCGGGGACTCGCGGTGCCGCTCCACCGGGACTTCGATGAGGTGAACCTGCGCTTCTACGTGCGCCGCCTGGGCCCGGAAGGCTGGCGGCGCGGCGTGGTCTTCGTGCGCGAAATCGTGCCCCGGTGGGCCATCGCCACCGTGGCGCGCGTCCTCTACAACGAGCCCTACGTCGCGCTGCCCATGCGCCACGCCGTGAGCATGGACGGCGCGGACTCCGGCGCGCCCGGCCACGTCGAGTACGCCTGGAAGTCCCACGGCCGCTGGCACCAGCTGTCGGCCCGGACGCTCGGCACGCCGGCCGAGAGCGCCCCCGGCTCCCAGGAGGAGTTCATCACCGAGCACTACTGGGGCTACACCGCCCAGCGCGACGGCGGCTGCGCCGAGTACCGCGTGGAGCACCCGCGCTGGACCGTCTGGCGCGCCCAGGAGACCGCCTTCGACTGCGACGTGGCCCGCTTCTACGGCCCCGCCTTCTCCGAATGCCTCCGGGGCACGCCCCACTCCGCCTTCATCGCCACCGGCTCGGAAGTGGCCGTCTTTCCTGGAAATGAACTCCCGCCCTTGCGGACCCCGTAGAAATCAATATTCTCAAACCAGAAATTGATTTTCTGAAGAACCACCTATGACGACCTCCAAGTCCACCTGGCCCCTGCCCACCCGCTGCCCCGTCTGTGGAGGCGGCACCGTCATCGAACGGGTGCGCTGCGACGGGTGCGCGTCCGCGGTGGAGGGGCGCTTCACGACGGGCTGGGTGCAGCAGCTGTCGCCGGAGCAGCTCGCGTTCGTGCGCGTGTTCATGGCGTGCCGGGGGAAGATCAAGGACGTGGAGCAGGCGCTGGGCCTCTCCTATCCGACGGTGGTGGCGCGGCTGGACGACGTGGTGGAGGCCCTGGGCCACGCGCCCGGAGGGCCTCCGCCTCCTCCCGCGCCGCCTTCGCCCCGGGAGCGCGGTTCGCCGCGCCGGGCGCAGATTCTCGATGACCTCGCGGCCGGGCTCATCGACGCGGACGAGGCCGCTCAACGTCTCAAGAAGACCCGGGAGTAAGCCCATGATGGACTCCGAAGTCCCGCCGTCCTCCGACGCCTCGTCTTCCTCGCGTGACGGCACCCAGCGCCACGCGCTTCCGTGGGGGCAGCACGCGGAGCTGGTGCTGCACGCGCCCGCCGCCACGCTCGTGGTGTCGCCGCTGCCGGAGGGAGAGAAGCCCTACCTGGTGACGCACGGCCGGGTGGAGGCGCGCATCCAGGAGCGCGGCCGGGTGACCCAGGTGGAGCTGGTGCCGTGCGAGGCGGGCTTCCTGTCGCTGTTCTGGCGCCACGGCGGGCAGGCGGAACTCTTCGTGCCGCCCGACGTGCGCGCGAAGCTCCTGCTGGACGCGGGCGCCGTGCGCATCGCGGGCCTGAAGGACTGCGAGCTGGAGCTGTCCACCGACGCGGGCACGGCGAGCCTGCGCGACGTGCACGGAAAACTGACCCTGCGCACGGGCGCGGGCCGCATCATCGGCGAGCGAGTGGGAGGGACATTCCACGTCCATGCCGCCGCGGGCGCGGTGAAGCTGGACGTGGACGCGCTGGACGTGGGCGAGCACCGCATCGGGACGCAGGTGGGCGCGGTGGAGCTGCGCCTGGTGTCCGGGCTGGACGTGAACATCTCCGCCCATACGTCGCTGGGCTCCACGCAGACGCGCTACCCGTCCAATCCCCAGGCGGCCACGACCCTCCTGATGGAGACGGAGCTGGGCTCGGTGCGCATCCGCGAGTCGAACCGTTCACACGGCGAGGACGCGGAGGCCTGGGAGGAGGACTCGCTGCGCTGGCAGCGTCAGGCGGAGCGCTGGCAGCGCCGCGCCGAGCGCCACGCCAACCAGTGGGCCCACGCGTGGGCGAACTCGTGGGGCGCGCCGGCCTGGGCAGGCCCGGGCTCCCGGCACCACCGGCCGCAGCCCCC
>NZ_RAWL01000244.1:0-13038 GCF_003668885.1 Corallococcus sp. AB049A
AGAAAGGACAGACATGAGCCGCAATCCCCGAATCCTCATCAGCCCCTCGGACCTCGACTCCCTCCAGCGCCTCCTCGACCAGCAGGAGTCCGGGCGCGACGCGCTCTTCATCGAGCGCCTCGACCAGGAGCTTGCCCGCGCGGAGGTGGTGGAGCCGCTGCCGCCCGGCGTCGTGGCGATGAACAGCACCGTGGTCTTCGAGGACGAGACGGGCCTGCGCCGTCAGCTCAAGCTCTGCTACCCGCGGGATGCGCGCACCGGGGCGGACTGCGTCTCCGTCCTCGCGCCCATCGGCAGCGCGCTGCTCGGACTCTCCGAGGGGCAGCGCATCGAGTGGGAGGTCCCGGGAGGGAAGCGGCGGCTGCACGTCCTCGCCGTGTCCGCTCCGCCCGGACTGGCCGAGCAACCCGCGGCCTGACGCCTCGCCCTGGCACGTCCCGCGGTTATTGAAGCTGCGTGACGTCTCGCCCGGGAGTGCCCGCCGCGAGCTTGCCGTCCTCCGCGCCGAGCTCCCAGGCGGGGCCTGCTCGCGGCAGCTCGAACCAGAACGTGCTGCCCTTCCCAGGCTCGGACGTGACGCCGACGCGCCCACCGTGGCCTTCCGCCAGCCGCTTCACGGTGGCGAGCCCCAGGCCAAGCCCTTCGGCGCCATCGGTCGCGCCCCGGAAGTAGGGCTCGAACAGGGAGGGCAGCAGCTCCGGGGCAATCCCAGGGCCGGTGTCGATGACCTCGGTGCGGACGAAGGCACCCCTGCCGGTGGTCACCCGGACGGTGATGCGCCGGGTCGTGGCGTCGCCCATGTACTTCACTGCATTGCGGAGCAGGTTGCCGAGCAGGCTCAGGTAGACACCGGAGCCACACGTGACGAGGACCTCTGGAATCGGCTCGACGTGGAACTCGATCCGGGCGTGCTCCGCTTCAGCCGAGAAGCCGTCCATCGTGTCGGCGATGGCCTCGCAGGGGGCGGTCCGGGCTCCCGGGTCTGGCTTTGCTCCGGACCGTGCGAACTCGAGCAGCGCGCCGGTGATGGCGTCCGCCCGCTGGAGGCTCCGGATGATGCGGCGGATGGACTGCGCCACCGGGCCCTCGTCGCTCCGGCGGATGGCCAGCTCGGAGGCCATGCGCGCCGCGGAGAGCGGGTTCCGGATGTCGTGGGCGACGCGGCCCGCGAAGTGCTCCAGCTCCGCGGCCCGTTCGCGCAGGAACCGGGCGTGTGCATCGAAGAGCGCTCGTCGCGTGCGCGCCTGACGATGGAGCAACCACGCCATGAGGACGGCGACCGTGCCGCAGACGACGTTGAGGGCGGTGGCGAGCCTGCGGGTGTTCTGGCGCGTCTCCAGGATGTTCGCCGCGAGCGTCCGTCCATAGATGGCATCATGCTCGATGGCGCGGGTGACGAGTTCAAGGAAGTGCTGGCGCGCCACCACGATGTCCCTGCCGACCGCCGCGGCCGCATTGGCGTCCCGTGGGGCATCCGCCAGGGAGCGCGCCTTCTGGACCCGCTGCTCGAATTGGAGCCAGGAGGCCTGGATGTCCAGGCGCAGCGGCTCCTCGCCGGGGACCGGTGGAAGGTCCAGGTAGGCGCGCGCCGCGTCCTTCAAGCGCGTCAGGTCCACCTCCAGTGTCCGCGCCGCCTCTTGCCTGTTCCCGGGCTCGTGAAGATAGCGTTCGAGGCTCAGCTCCGCTTCGAGCACGGCCCTTCGAATCTGCGCCAGGTGCTCGATGCTCGGCCCCGAATTGAAGATGATGCCCTCGGAGAGATCGCCGATCTGCGCGGAGGCGCGCTGAACCACGAAGCTCGCCGCGACGAAGCTGCACACCACCGCCGTGAAGGCGAGCGCGAGCATCCTTCCGGAGGGAGCATTCCCGGGCGGGAGCGAAGTGGCCATGGCATGGTCATGCGTACGGACCCCGCCATGAGCAAGCCCTGGCCCGCCGCTCCGTCATGCATGCGACGGGAACTCCAGGGGCCGCATCCAGAATAGGCTGAGCGGATATGCCCTCCGTCACCTTCCGCAACGCCCGTCACGCCGACCTGCCCACCATCATCCAGTTGCTCGCGAATGACGCCATCGCGCAGTCGCGCACCGGCTACGCCGAGGAGGTCACTCCCGCCGTCGACGCCGCGTTCAACGAAATCACCGCCGACGCGAACAACGAGATCGTCGTGGGCGAGCTGGATGGGCAGGTCATCGCCACGCTCCAGCTCACGTACATCCCGGGCCTGGGGCGCGGCGGGATCCGGCGGGCCCTGGTGGAGGAGGTGCGCGTGCGCTCGGACCTGCGCGGGCAGCGCATTGGAGAAGCGCTGATGAACGAAGCGATGGCGCGCGCCCGGGCCCGGGGCTGCGCCCTGATGCAGCTCACCACCGACAAGCGGCGCCACGAAGCCCAGCGCTTCTATGCGCGGCTGGGTTTCGTGGCGAGCCACGAAGGGATGAAGCTCCCCCTCTGAATCACGGCTGCGGCTGGATGGCGGCCGGGTCCATCCAGAAGGACTCCCACTGGTGGCCGTCCAGGTCCTCGAAGCTGCGCTGGTACATGAAGCCCTGGTCCATCTTCTCCTTGGTCTCCTTCGCGCCCGCCGCCAGCGCCTTGTCCACCAGCGTGTCGACGGCGGCCCGGCTCTCCGCCGTCAGGGCGATGATGGCCGCGGTGGACTTCTTCGTGTCCGCGATGTCCTTCTTGATGAAGCTCTTGAAGAACGGCTTCACCAGCAGCATCGCGTAGATGTCCTCGCTGATGATCATGCAGGTGGCGTTCGCGTCGGTGAACTGGGGGTTGAACGTGTAGCCCAGCTTCGTGAAGAAACCGACCGCGCGGTCCAGCGACTCGACGGGGAGGTTGACGAAGATCTTGGTGCCCATGGTGCGTCTCCTGACGGAAAGGAAAGGGATGAGGTGAACGTCGCCTTCATCCACGCGACGAACGCGCCCCGGTGGGATCGACACCGGATTTATTTTTCTTCGCGCCGCCGCCAACCCACCGGAATCACAGCATCTTGCCGGGGTTGAGCAGGCCCAGCGGGTCGAGCGCGCGCTTGATCGCCTGGTGCAGGCGCAGCGTCTCCGGGCCCAGCTGCGCGCCCAGGAAGCCGCGCTTGAGGGACCCCACGCCGTGCTCGCCCGTGATGGTGCCTCCCAGGGCCAGCGCCGCGTGCAGGATGTCGTCGAAGGCCTCCTTCGCCCGCGCCAGCGCCACCGGATCCTTCCGGTCGAAGACGACGGTGGGGTGCATGTTCCCATCCCCCGCGTGCCCGAACGTCCCGATGAGCACCCCGTGCTTCGCCGCGATGCGCTCCACCGCCGCGAGCAGCTCCGGGATGCGCACGACGGGCACGCCCACGTCGTCCAGCAACGTGGCGCCGCGCTGCTCCAGCGCCGGGAAGGCGAAGCGGCGGGCACCCATGAGCAGCTCGCCCTCGGCCTCGTCGGCGGTGCTCATCACGGTGGTGGCCCCGGCCCGCTCGCAGGACGCGGCCATCAGCGCCAGCTCCTCCTCGCCCTGCACGCCGCCGGTGTCGGAGCGCGCGAGGAGCAGGGCCTCGGCCTCGACGTCCAGGCCCATGGGCTTCCAGGCCTCCACCGCGCGCACCGTGGTGCGGTCCATCAGCTCCAGCAGGGAAGGGCGCGAGCGCTCCATGATGTCGCAGACGGCCGTGCCCGCGCTCACCAGCGTGGGGAACGCGGCCACCAGCGTCGTCGCCTTCGGTGGCCGGGGGCGCAGCTTCAGGGTCGCTTCGGTGAGGACGCCCAGCGTGCCCTCGGAGCCGACGAAGAGGCGCGTCAGGTCGTAGCCCGCCACGTTCTTCACCGTCCGCCCGCCGGTGCGCACCACGGTGCCGTCCGCGAGCACGGCCTCCAGGCCCAGCACCGCGTCACCCGTCACGCCGTACTTCACGCAGCACAGGCCGCCCGCGTTGGTGGCCAGGTTGCCGCCGATGGAGGAGAACTCCCAGCTCGCGGGATCCGGCGCGTACCAGAGGCCCTGCTCCGCTGCGGCGGCCTTCACCGCGCCCGTGAGCGCGCCGGGCTGCACGACGGCCAGCATCCCGCGCCGGTCCACTTCCAGGATGCGGTTCATCCGCAGCAGTGACAGCACGATGCAGCCCTCGCTCGCGTTCGCGCCGCCCGACAGGCCCGACCCCGCGCCCCGGGGCACCACCGGTACGCGCAGCGCCGTGGCCACGCGGAGCACGGCCTGCACTTCCGCCGTGGACGCGGGCCTCGCCAGCACCGCCGGCATGCCCGAGGACGCCCACTCCGCCTGGTCGTTCCGGTGCGCCGCGAGCACGTCCGGATCCGTGACGACCGCCTCCGCCGGCAACACCTCGCGCAGCGCCCGCTCCACGTCGACCGTCATGAAGGCCTCCCAGGCTCCTGGAGATGAACGCCTGGCTGGCCGTCCGTCATCCTTGACCGGACCTCCAGATTGCCTCGGGGCCTGCGCCGCTTCATCCACAAGGTCGCCCGTGGCGGAAGGATTCAGGCGAAGATGGAGCCCGGATGCAGACCCTGACGCTCCTCGAAGGACCTCCGCCCGGGGACCTGCCCACCCAGCTGACGAATCCCTTCCACCCGAAGGCTCCCGGCCCCTGGGGGCTCCGCGCGGCGGAGGCGCTTCAGCGGCGGTTGCGGCAGGACGCCGCGTTCCACGAAGCGCTGTGGCGGCCCGGTGGCGGCAAGATGTTCGGCGTGCTGGTGGTCGCGGCGCCGGACGGACGCGTGGGGTTCCTGAGCGCGTTCTCCGGGATGCTCGGAGGGGCGTGGACCGTGGAGGGCTTCGTGCCGCCGCTGTTCGACCCGGTGGCCCGCGACGCGTTCTGGCCCGCGGGGGAGGCGGAGCTGGCCGCGCTGGAACAACAGCACGCGGCGCTGTCCCGCGAGGCCGAAGCACCGCGGGCAGAGCGCTCCCTTCATGCCCTGAAGGAAGTGGAGCACGTGCGCGCTGAGCGTTCGCGGGCCCTGTGGCGGCAGGTGACCCTCGGGTATGTCATTCCCAACGCGCGCGGCGAAACCCAGACATTGGCCGCGCTGTTCGCGCCCAAGCCTCCCCCCGGTGGCGCTGGCGACTGTGCGGCGCCCAAGCTGCTGGCGTATGCCTTTCGAGAGGGATTGAAGCCCCTGGAGCTCGCGGAGTTCTGGTGGGGAGCACCGCCGCAGGACGGCCGCCGGGAGTCCGGTGCGTACTACCCCGCATGCGACAACAAGTGCGGCACGGTGCTGCCGTACATGTTGCAGGGATTGGACGTAGCGCTCCCGGTTCCTTCCGATACAGGGCCGCGCATCGTCCATGAGGATCCGTGGCTCCTCGTGGTCGACAAGCCCGTGGGACTGCCCACGCTCCCGGGTCGCCATGCGCCCGCGCGTGACTCGGTGCTCGTGCGGCTCCAGTCCCGGTTCCCGGAGCTGACCTCCGCCAGCTTCCTCCACGAACTGGAACCCGGATCCTCCGGCCTCCTCGTCATCGCGCGGGACGCGGTGACGCGCGCCTCGCTCCAGCGGCAGTTCTCCCGGCGCGAGGCGGAGCACCGCCACGTCGCCTGGGTGGACGGCCACGTGGAAGGGGACTCGGGCCTCATCGAACTGCCGCTGCGCCACGGAAAGCGGACCGTCAGCGCGTGGACCGTGCTCCGTCGCGAGCCGGCCCGCACCCGCGTGGAATTCCTTCCAACGACCCAGCCGCCCCACGCGTTGCGTATCCCTTCCGCGCATCGCCTGGGGCTGGGAGTTCCCAGCACCGGGGACGCGCGGTCTGGAAGAGAGGACGCCCGGCTGATGCTCCACGCCGAGGTGCTGGCCTTCGTGCATCCGCGCACGGGGGCGCGTCTGGAGTTCCTCTCTCCCGCGCCGTTCTGAAGCCTGACGGCGTGAATTGTTTGATCAATCCCGAGGCCCGCGGAGACCAAGGGAAAGAGAAGGGCGGCAAGGCCCTTCGTGAACAGACACCCCCACCTTGGAGAGGAATCCCATGACCCACGCAATCAAGCACTTCCGCTCGAAGTCCATCCTCGCCGGCCTGCTGTTCGCCGCGACGGCGCTCACCGGCTGCGGAGAGGACGACCTCAAGCGCCAGTACCAGGGCCAGTACGAGCTGGACCTCCAGCTCGACACCGGCGCGAAGCAGTCCGCGGGAGACCTGGACGTGGGCTTCAACGTCTTCAATGACGACGACGCCTTCATCACGATGAACAAGCTGCAGTGCTCCCTCTCCGCCAGCTACCGGACCATGAAAGGGCCCGGCGCGAACGGTGGTGAGGTGGAGTACGAGGACCTGCAGGACGTGCGGCCGGATCAGATCCGCGCGTGCCCGGTGCCCGTGGAGCTCGGAGAGAACCTCTGGCTGGACTTCCGTCTGGGCAAGGGCCGCATCGAGAACAGCCAGCTGAGCATCGACTACTCGGGCACGGTGGTGCGGGGCACGTTCGAGGAGGTCGCGAACGGCCAGGCCACCCGCGTGGGGACCTTCGGCTACACGTTCCTGGGTGACGAGGTGGAGGTCCCCTGAGCCACCGCGCGTGACTCCGGGTGTGCGGGGCCCCAGCGGCTTTCCACATCACCCGGAAGAGGAACGCGGTGGACGTCGGGTGTCATGCACAGACCCCTCCCTCCAGGTGCTTGCGCGAATCCCGCGTTGCGCGCATACCCGGGTTTCCGAGATGTGAGGGGGGAACATGGTGGCGCTCAAACTGGAACCGGAGCCGGACCCCGAAGAAGCCTGGAGGCCCCTGTCGGGCGATGCGGAGCGCCACGCGCTGGACCACCCGTGGCCCTCCGCGCAGCAGGGCAGTGCGCGCTTCGTCGTCAGCGGAGACTTCTTCCGCCTGGAGCACGACGCGCGGCTGGAGCTCTACCGGGACCTGGCGGACCGGATGCTCGCCATCTTCCGCGAGCTCACCCCTCCCGGTGGCTGGCTCTACGCGCTGGATCCGCAGCACCCGTGCTACCGCTTCTACCCGCACATCCGCTTCGAGGCCGGCGCGACGCTGCAGGAGATGACCGGGCTCTACACGCGCCAGCACATGGAGCTGGTGGAGCGCGGCATCCACCCGCCGTCCTTCGAACCGCGCTGGGCCATGGACGTCCACCCGGCGGGGGACCCGGAACACCTCTTCGCGCCGCCGGACTTCCACTTCGTCTTCGCGGCGCGCTACCGCGTGGGCAACTTCGACGGGCTGGAGGCCCCGGGGCGAGGTCCCATCGAGACGGAGACCTACGAGCTGCTGGGGCACCGCCTCATCGCCGCCGTGGACCGCGACCCGCCGGCGCTCTTCCAGCGCGCGCGCAGGTTGGGACCCGACGACTGAGGTGATGCGGGGACGTCAGGCCGGCCGCGACACGGTGCGCGGGCGGGGCGCACCCTCATAGTAGAGGTTCGCGCGTCCCTCGCCGTAGACGACCAGCACCCGGTCATTCTCCTCCAGGAGGCCCGACGTCTTCTGCGTGACCTTGCGGACCAGCGTGTCGAGCTGTGCCGGACCCTGCTTGCTGCTGGCCCGGACCGTGACGACTGGCATTCGGTGTTCCGCTCCTGGTGACCTCCCGCGACGGCAGGAAGGGCGTTGCGTGTCATAGCCAACGGAACACTTCGTTGACAAGTGCGCGCTGCCACGGTGGATAGGGACCCATGCTCCACCTCGCTCGCGCACTGCTGGTTCTTTCGCTGGCCCTGGTCTCCACCGCCGCCCACGCGCAGTCGTCGCAAGAGGCCGCCGACCTCCGGGGCCACGTGTCGCCCACGCCCGCCTGGCTGCCCCGGGGCGCCTTCGTGGGCGCGCAGCTGCGCAACGGCGCCGTCATCCCCAACCTGCACCTGCAGTGGGAGTTCACTCTCTTCCAGGACCGCAAGGACGCGTGGATCGCCATCCTGGAGGGCGGAGTGGGGTGGGCAGCGTCGTTGCCCGACAGCGTGAACCTCGGCCGGGGCGTCGCCGTGCCGGTGTCCTCCTACTACGAGCACACGGCGCAGGTGGGCTTCGGCTACCGCAACCACCTGCCGGGCAAGGTCCACTGGGGCTTCCAGGTGACGGCCGGTCCCACCTTCTACGGCGCCCACTTCACCACCCAGCCGCCGGACCGCCGCACCGCGGGCACCGTCCAGGGCCGCTTCCAGATTGGCTACCAGCTGCCTCGGGACGTGGGCGTGGGCGTGGCCATCAGCTACGCGGAGCCCTTCGGGCTGAAGAACCGCAGCCTCGCGCGCGACTTCGTGGGTGGCGTGAACCTCGGAATTATCGCGGATTGGCGGTAGCGGCGCGGTACACTCCATGAGCGAGAGCGGCCCCGCCTGCCGGTGCGAGCGGGGCGCGCGCTTCCACGCCCATGGCCGAGCTGCTCAGTGCCCACGTCGCGCGCTACCTGCGCAACCGCGAGGAGTTCGAACGGGGGCTCCCGCCGGGCCTGCTCCTCTTCACACCGCCCCTGGGCGCCGCGCGTCCCTCCGACCTGGAGGAGTACCCGGTGCGCACGGTGACCAACGCGGGCCCGCCCACGCTCGGGCAGGACGAGCCCGTCGTCTTCCCGCTGCTCAAGTCCCAGGGCAACGCCTTCGGCCGGGGCATCACTGTAGGGCGCACCGGCAACAACGACGTCGTCCTGGATGACGGCAGCGTGTCCCGCTTCCACGCGTGGTTTTCCAGGGACCCGGGGGATACGGGTTTCCTGCTGACGGATGCGGGCTCGAAGAACGGCTCGTACGTGGCGGGAAGCCGGCTGGTGGCCCGCAAGGCCCGGGGGCTGGAGGACGGGATGCGGCTGCGCTTCGGTCAAGTGGAGGTCAGCTTCTACACGGCGGGCGGCTTCGCGCGCCTGCTGTCGGTGCGCCTGCAACCCTGAAGCCTTGCCACGTCTTCGGCGGCCTGCGTAACGTGCGGAGTCACCCTCTAGGCATGGATGGGAGCGTTCGCGGTGGCCTTGACCACAGAAGCCTTCGGGCTGACCGATGTCGGCCGGAAACGGCAACACAACGAAGACGCGATGATGGTGGACGCGTCGCTCGGCCTGTTCATGGTCGCCGATGGCATGGGCGGACACGCCGCGGGTGAAGTCGCCAGCGCGCGCGCCACGGAGGTCGTCAAGCAGCACATCGCGGCCAACCGGCACCTGCTCAAGGACCTGGCGCAGAACCCCACGGCGGACAGCCGCTCCGCGGCGGCCGCGCTGGTGGAGGTGGCGGTGCAGCGCGCGTGCGCGGACATCTACCGCACGGCGATGACGGACGCCTCCAAGCGCGGCATGGGCACCACGTTCGTGTGCCTGGCCGTGGGCGGCAACAAGGGCGTCATCGGCCACGTGGGCGACAGCCGCGTGTACCTGGTGCGGCACGGGCAGTGCCACCGGCTCACCGAGGACCACACGCTGGTCGCAGCCCAGCTCAAGGCCGGCACCATCACCAAGGAGCAGGCCGCCACCTCGCAATACCGCAACGTGATTACCCGCGCGGTGGGCATCCAGGAGTCCGTCCAGGTCGACACGCTCATCGTGGACCTGATGCCCGGCGACGTGTTCCTCCTCTGTTCGGACGGCCTGCACGGCTACATCGAGGACGAGGAGATTCTCCCCCTGGTCGCGGGCCTGCAGCCCGGGGACCTGCCGCGCAAGCTCGTGGAGATGGCCAACGAGCGCGGCGGCAAGGACAACATCACCGCCGTGGTGGTGAAGGTGGCCGGCGACAGCGCGGCGCTCGCCAGCGAGGAGACGAGCGAGGCGCAGTCGCGCATGGAGGCGCTGCGGAAGATCCCGCTCTTCCGCCACCTCACGTACAAGGAACAGACGGCGGTGCTGTCCATCGCCACCACGCGCACCTACCCGGCGGGCCGGGAGATTGTCGTGGAGGGGCAGCCGGGCGAGGAGCTCTTCGTCGTCATCCGGGGCCGGGTGGCCATCGAGAAGAACGGCGTGGAGATCGCCGAGCTGCGCTCGGGCGGGCACTTCGGCGAGATGGGCCTCATCGACAACGCCCCCCGCTCCGCCACGGTGCGCGCCACGGAGCCCACGCGGACCATGGTCATCGCCCGCTCGGACCTGATGGGTCTGATGAAGCGCGAGGCGATCCTCGCGGTGAAGATGCTCTGGAGCTTCGTGCAGGTGCTGAGCGACCGGCTGCGCGCCACCAACTCGGAGTTGAGCGAGGCGCGGCAGGAGCTGGCGGTGGCGCAGGCCATCCAACCGTTCGCGGAGGACTGAGCGGAAACTCCACCGGCCCCTGGGACGTCCTCAACAGGACGCTCTGGAATTTCCAGGGGGAAACCGTCGTTGGGGGGCCGGCCTGGGAGTAAGGTCCCGGCCGCGTACACATGCGCAAATGGGTCTTCATCGCGGCGGCCGCCGTGCTGGCGCTCGCCGCCATCGTGCTGGGGCCCCGGTGGGGCGCGCCCGCCGCGCGCCCCGTCTCTCCCGTCTCCGCCAGCTCCATCCGTCAGGGGATGCCCGCCTTCAACGCCGTGGCGGTGTCCTCCGGCGCGCAGGAGGGGCTGACGCTCACCGGGCGCGTGCTGGACGGGAACGGCCGGCCGGTCCCGGATGCCGAAGTGTCGCTCGCGGCCTCGGCGGAGCGGACGCTGGCGGACGTGCGGTGTGACGAGTGCGGCCTGGCGCTCCTGGCCTGCACCGCGCACGAGACGGCGCTGCACACGCGGGCCTTCTTCGAACAGCAGCAGGGCTTCCTCACGGCGCGCGCCACGGTGCGCACGGACGCGGAAGGCAAGTTCCGCTTCGAGCACCTGGCGGGCGTGTCCTTCACGGTGTGGGCGCGCTCGGCGGGGCTGGGCGTGGCGCTCAAGGAGCGGGCCGCGCCGGGGGAGGCGGTGGAGCTGTACCTGCCGCCCCTGCGCGGCATCACCGGCACGGTGGTGGATGACTCCGGCCAGGCCCGTCCCGGGGCGCGGGTGCGCGCGGTGTCGCGCAAGGTGCCGCTGCCCTTCGAGGCCGTGGCGGGCCCGGGCGGGGCCTTCACGCTGTCCGGCCTGGGCGAAGGGCCCTTCTACGTGCTCGCGGACGCGGAGGGCTTCCAGCCCGCGGTGGCGCAGCAGGTGGAGGCGGACTCGCAGCCCTTGCGCCTGAAGCTGACGCCGTCGCGCACGCTGGAGGTGCGCGTGACGCGCGACGGGGCACCCGCGGCGGCGACGGTGCGGCTGAGGGGCGACCACCTGACGCGCGAGGCGCACACGGAGCCCAAGGGCGCGCCGGTGCGCTTCAACGGCCTGTACCCGGACGAGGTGGTGGTGACGGCGGAGGCGCCGGGCTTCGGCTCCACGCCCCAGACGCTCACGCTGTCGCAGCGGGTGACGCAGGTGACGCTGGAGCTGGAGGCCGCGGGCCGGCTGCTCGTCACGGTGGTGGACGAGGAGGGCCAGCCGGTGCCCAACCCGGAGCTGCTCCTGCGCACGGTGGCCGGAGACCTCATCCGCCGCGACGCGGTGCCCACCGGCGCGCTGGCGGAGCTGGGGCCGCTGGCGCCGGGCGAGTACGTGCTGGAGGGACAGGCGCAGGGCTTCACGTCAGCGCAGCTGCCCGCGCGCGTGGTGCAGGGCGAGACGCCGCTGGAGCTGGAGCTGTCGAAGGCCACGGTCATCAGCGGACAGGTCATCGACGAGTACGGCCGGCCCGCGGCGGGCGTGTCCGTGCTGGTGCAGCCCACCGGCGGCGTGGTGAACGCGGGCGAGGACGGCCGCTTCATGGCGCAGGTGCCCATGCCGGGGCTCTACACGCTGCACGCGCACCACTCCGAGTGGGGCGGCGGCAGCGTGCAGGCGACGGCGCCCGCGACGGACGTGACGCTGTCCCTGGAGGCGAAGGCGGGCGCGGACGTGACGGTGACGAGCGGCGGCCGGCGGGTGGAGGGCGCGGACGTGACGCTGTGGGCGGAGCCGGAGAACATCTTCCGCAGCGACCGCCCCTCCGGGCCGGACGGCGTGGTGCCCATGCGCGGGCTGCCGCCGGGGACGTATCAGCTGGTGGCGTCGCATCCGGAGTACCTGCCGTCGTCGCCCAAGCAGGTGACGGTGCAGGACGGGACGAAGCAGCAGGTGACGGTGGAGCTGGAGGCGGGCGCGCAGCTCACGGGCGACGTGGTGGACGAGGACGGCCAGCCGGTGGTGGGCGCGGCGATGAGCGTGGCGCCGCGCATGGCGCAGCCGACGCAGTCGGACTCGAGCGGCCACTTCGAGTTCCGCGCGCTCAGGCCGGACCGCACCTACGTGGTGGAGGCGCGCCACGCGAGCTACGAGCCGCTGGAGCGGCCGCAGGGCAAGCCGGGCGGGCCGCCGGTGCGGGTGAAGATGCGCCGGCGCACGACGTTCCGGGGCCGCGTGGTGGATGACTCGGGGCAGCCGGTGAAGCGCTTCCGGGTGGACGAACACGACGTGAACAGCCCGGACGGGCGTTTCGAGTTGCCGCTGTCCACGGCGGGGGACCGGCTCATCGTCGCGGTGGACGCGGCGGGGTACGAGCCGCAGGTGGTGGACCGTCCCTCGACGCCGCAGGACGTGGGCAACATCGTGCTGGTGAAGGCGCCGTCGGTGTCCGGACGGGTGCGGGATGCGTCCGGTGGCGCGGTGCCGGACGCGGTGGTGACGTGCGATGTGTGCGACGGCTCGGTGCTGTCGGGGCCGGATGGCAGCTTCAGCCTGGCGAGCCCGCCCTTCGTGCCGCGCTTCACGGTGTCCGCGCGCAAGGGCAAGGTGAGCGGGACGCAGGAGGTGCCGCGCGGCAGCACGGCGCCGGTGGAGCTGACCCTCAAGCCCGCGACGCACCTGACGGGCCGGGTGTACCTGGCGAACGGGCAGCCGGCGGCGGGCGCGCAGGTGGAGGGGCTCAACGCGGACCGCAGTGAGACGGTGTCGCTGATCACCGGCGCGGATGGCCGCTACAGCGCGGACCTGGCGCCGGGCAGCTACCGGTTCGTGGTGGGACCTCGCGGGGGCATGGGCGAGCCGGCGGTGGTGGTGCAGGTGGCGGGCACGGAGATGACGCTGGACCTGGGGCCGGTGCCCGGGGCGAGCTCGGTGACGGTGTTGATTGAACCGGAGCGGGGCAAGGC
>NZ_RAWL01000245.1:0-12987 GCF_003668885.1 Corallococcus sp. AB049A
GGGTGGGCCTCCGGGGGCGAAGGACACCGGCCCCCTGGTGAGAGCGCGCACCCTAGCAGCGTGTTCCGACATGTTTCAGTGGGGCCCGGCTACCCCGCCGGAGGCATCCCGCAGGGGTTGGCCACTTGGCAGTTGCCGGACAGTGCCTACCTTGCGCCGCGCACTGGGAAAGGGGGCACGCATACTGCCAGTCCCCCCTCGAGCGAAGGAGTCACACCGCATGAAGAAGCTGACGCTGCTGGCCTTGACGCTGGGTGCCATCTCCATGGGTACGGGCTGCCACCGCAACACCCGCGAGTCCGCCAAGGACGACATGGAAGAGGCCGGCGACAAGGCGCAGGACAAGGCCGAGGACGCCGCCGACGCCACGGGCGACGCCGTGGAGAAGGCCGGCGACAAGGTCGAGGACGCGACCGACAAGTAATCGCGCCAGGCATCCGCTGACGCGAAACACCCCGGACGCCGGACCCTTCACGGTGCCGGCCTCCGGGGTGTTGTCATTGCAGGGGGATCATCCCCCGGGCGCTCAGAAGCCCGCCGCGAAGTCCACGATGCTCCAGTACAGGCTCAGCTGGTGGGCCGTGCCCTGCGTCGTGCCGTAGTCCGACACGGTCCGCCCCGCCAGCGCGGGAATCTGCGGGCAGGTCAGCTGGCCGTGGATGGCCTGGGCGTAGCCGTTGGTGGTGATGGCGCTCGCGAAGCTGGACGTGGAGGGAATCGTCACCTGGCCGGACGTGCTGACCGTGTTGTACGCGCCGGTGGCCGAGAACGAGACGGCGATGGCGTCCGCGTCGAACGCGTTGTTGCCGGTGATCAGCTGGTTGATGATGGGCGAGCCGCCGTTCACGCGCCAGGCGCCGGCCTCACGCGCGGTGGCCACGCCGCTGATGGTCGTGCGGCCGGAGACGCGGCCCATGTGGTCGAAGCGGGCCTGGCACGGCGAGGTGCAGGGCACCTTCACGGGGAAGGGGAAGCGCACCGGGAACAGCCCGCCCGGCCGGTGGATGATGAGGTCCCACCAGTAGTAGTAGCGCCAGCGCGAGCAGCTCAGGTTCAGCGACAGCTGGCTGTTGCCCGCGACGGTGCGGTTGATGGTCACGGGATACGGGGTGACGGCGTTGGCGCTCAGCGTGTGCTTCGCGCCCGGCCCGTTCCAGCCGTAGAGGCTGCGGCCCGGGTACGACTGCAAAATGGTCTGGGTGGTGGTGGGCGTGCGCGTCGTCGTCGTCACCCAGTTGCACGTGCAGGGCCCCTGGAGGGGGAACCACGGCAACAGCTGATGCGCGAAGACGATGGCCTGGCCGCGCAGCTGCGGGAAGTTCTTGGAGACCTCCTGCACCAGGTCGTACTCGCCCTGGCCATACTTCGCGTCGAGCTGCGTGACGGCGGCGCTCAGCTCGCTGCTCACGTGCGCGACGTCCGGGTCCGACGCGACGCCCGCGGACACGGTGAGGCCGCACTCCTTGTCGTTCGCGCAGTCCAGGCCCACGTCATAGGGCTGGGTGAAGAGCGGCTGGCCCTTGGAGTCCTCCAGCACCAGCTTCTGCGCCCAGCCCGTCTCCCAGGGCTTGTCCAGCGCGCCAAAGAGCTTCACCTGGGAGATTTCGCCCGCCTTCGGGGTGACCGCCACGCCCGCGTTGGCGCTGTCCTTGCCGTCATAGGACACGAGCTTCGAGGACTGCGGCAGGTCCTCCTGCCGGTCCGTCCACAGGATGCGCGCCGTCAGCTCCCCGTCCTCCAGCGCCACGTCGAGCAGGGTGGCGACGTTCGGACGCTCCTCCTCCTGCGGCTCCGCTGCATGCGCCGGCACGGCCACGAGCAGGCCTCCGAGCGCGAAGGACGAGACGGTCAGCGAGCGAAGCCAGGACGGAACGAGGCCGAAGGGGCCTCGCGGGGAGTGATGGGGCATGGGCAATCCCTTGCGAAGGAATGGGGTCCGCCCTCCGGCGCGTGGGGCCGGAGGGCGGTGTGCCTTCAGAGCAGGTCCCGTGCCAGGGATTGCGCCATGTCTGACATTGCTGCGGGTTTCGGAGGGAAAGCGTGGTTTTCCAAGATATCTCCGGAATCGTCGCTTGCGCGGAGGCTGTATCCCTTCGCGTTACGCGAACCCCGCCGGGTGTAGCGCGGCGGGCTACAGGCCGTAGAGGAAGAAGTCCCGGATGTTCTGGTCCAGGCTGGACTGGTTGTTCATGGTGGTGGCGAAGTCCGAAACGGTGCCCGAGGGGTTCAGGCCTCCACCCGGGCACACGGCGTAGCCCCGGATGGCCATGGCGTAGGCAGCCTGCGCCTGGCCGAACGGCAGGCCCAGGGAGGGGTCACCGTTGTAGGTGTAGAAGGCCTCACCGGAGGTCTGGACGAAGCCGGAGCCGCTGCTCGTGTTGTTCGCGATGGTGGACACGTCGAAGCCGCTGTTGGCGGGCGCGTGGACGGTCTGGTTCAGCAGCGGGCTCAGGGAATTGCCCAGGTGGTACTTGATCTGCTCCGTGGCGGTGCCGTTGAGGAGCATGGTGGTGCTGTTCGCGCTCGCGTTGCCGATGATGCGTCCGAAGTGGTTGAACCGGCCGCTGCACGTCCCGGCGCACATGCTGTAGACGGGCTGGGGCATGAGCACGGGCTTCACCAGTCCGCCGGACTGCTTGATGCCCACCTGCTGGAAGTGGATTGACGCCAGCGACGTGCAGTTCAGGGTCAGATTGATCCGGCTGGTGCCCTGCGTGGTCAGGCGCGCGTTCGAGCGGCGGTTGGGGGCCAGGGGGCCCGCGTACAGGTTGTGCGCCGCGCCCAGGCTCGTCCCCGAGGTGTTGCTGCGCGTCGAGGACGCCTGCCAGGTGCACCGGCAGCCCTCGGCGGGGCCCACGGGGCCCAGCTTGCTCAGGCCGTGGGCGTAGCTCAGGGCCTCGCCGTACAGCGTGGGGTCGCGCCGGGCCACCTCGCGCACCAGGTCGAACTCCTTGGCCCCCAGGTCCTTCTCGATGGTGTCGAGCGTGTCCTTCAGGGCACGGCTCACGTGCAGGACCTCGCGGCTGGCGGAGACGCCCGCGGTGGCCTTCAGCGCGCAGGTCTTCTCGTCCTCGCAGTCCAGGCTGACGTCATAGGGCTGGTGGGTGAGTTCCTGGCCCTTCGCGCCGAGCACGGCGAGCCGCTGGGCCCAGCCCGTCTCCCACGGCTCCTTCACCGCGCCGTACAGCGTCACCTCGGAGACCTCGCCGGCCTTCGGCGTCACCCGCTCGCCCGCGGTGAGCGTGTCCTGGCCGTCATGGGACACGACCTCCACCTCTCCGGGCAGGGACTTCGCATCCTGGGCCCAGAGGATGCGCGCGGTCAGCTCGCCGTCCACCAGGGACACGTCGAGGATGGTGGCGGGGGCCTCGCGCGGTTCGTCGGCGTGGGCGGGGGCGGCCATCAGCAGGCCGCCCATGGCGAAGGAAGAGAGGGTCAGGGCGCGAAGCCAGGAGGGGGCGAGGCTTCGGAGCGAACGACGGTACATGGTGAAGTCCCTTGGGAAGAGGGTTCCGTCATTTCTGACATCTCGTGTCAGGAATGGCGGCCCGCCCAAGAGCAGGTTGTGTGCCACCCACGGCCCCGTCTGTACCGGGGTGGCGTTTGTAGCGCGGAGCGCTACCCGGCGACGGACCAGGGATTGAGGGGTGTCTGGGGTTGTTTGTGTTTGGGGGCCCTCCGCGCCATGGAATCCGGCGGGGCCGGAGCGTGCGGGGTTGCTCCCCGGTGCTAGAAGGGGCGGGTGATTCCCGCTCATCTCCGACCGGAGCGCGCGGGCGCCGCGCGGCTCGCCTTCGAGCGCTCGGGCCCCCGCACCGTGGTGCGAACCGCGCTGGCGCACAGCCCCTTGCGGCTGCTCACCCCGCGCAACCACGGCCACGCGGCGTGGGCCTACACCAGTTCCTTTGGCGGTGGCCTGGTGGACGGCGACCACCTGCGGCTGGAGGTGGACGTGGCGGACGGGGCCTCGGCGCTGCTCGCGACGCAGGGGGCCAACCGTGTCTACCGGTCTCCCACGGGCTGCCGCAGCGACCTGTGCGCGCGCGTGGGCCGGGACGCGCTCCTGGCGTGGGTGCCGGACCCCACCGTCTGTTTCACCGGCGCCCGCTATTCACAGACGCTGGACGTGACGCTGGCGCCGGGTGCGTCGCTGGTGCTGGCGGACGTGGTGACGGCGGGGCGCAGCGCCCGGGGTGAGCGCTGGGCCTTCCTGCACTACGCCTCGCGCCTGCGCGTCGCGCGGGAGGAGCGCGCGCTGGTGGATGAGCGCTGGGTGCTGGACCCCGCGCACGGCGCGCTGCCGGAGCGGCTGGGCCGCTTCGACGCGCTGGCGTCCGTGCTCTTGGTGGGGCCGGCGTTGAAGGACGCCCGGGAGTCGCTGGCCGCGCGCGTGGCGGGCCTGCCGGTGAAGCCGCGCGCCCGGGAGGTGGTCTCCGCCAGCCCCCTGGGCGAGGACGGGCTGCTGTTGCGCGTGGCGGCCGTGTCGCTGGAGACGCTGCTCGGCACCACGCGCGACTGGCTGTCGTTCCTGCCGGGCCTCCTGGGTGACGACCCGTGGGCCCGGCGGGTGTGACTCAATACCGGGTGATGTCGAACGTGCTGTAGTGCGAATACAGCCGGTCGATGTGGTCCGCCGTCAGGTTGACCGCGTCCTTGTGGTTGTTCGTCTTCCACTCGGAGGTCATCGCGCTGCACACGCCCGCGTCCGTGCCCGCGGGCAGGCCCGGCTGCTTCAGCATCGGGTGGGAACTCCGTGAGGGGGAGAACGGCGCGGGGGGCCTCCATCCTGGCCCACGCTGACGCGTCGCGCTAGGGTCCCGCGGGTCGGCGCATCCCGCACCCGGAAGAACCCAGGGAGTCGGACCCATGCATCTGTCCCCCCGTGACGTGGACAAGCTGCTCCTGCACCAGGCGGGCGTCGTCGCCCAGAAGCGGCTGGCGCGAGGCCTGCGTCTCAACTACCCGGAAGCCGTCGCGCTCATCGCCACCCAGTTGCTGGAGTACATCCGTGACGGCCGCAGCGTGGCGGAGTTGATGGACCTGGGGCGCCGGTTCCTGGGGCGCGCGCAGGTGATGGACGGCGTGCCGGAGATGCTGGCGGAGGTGCAGGTGGAGGGCACCTTCCCGGACGGCACCAAGCTCGTCACGGTGCACCACCCGGTGGTGGCGGAGCACGGGGACCTGTCGCTGGCCCTCTACGGCAGCTTCCTGCCGGTGCCACCGCTGGAGCGCTTCACCGTGCCCGCCGCGTCGCCGGAGGGGCCTCCTGGCGCGGTGCGCGCGGCGGAGGGCTCGGTGGAGCTCAACGCGGGCCGCAAGGCCATCACCCTGCGCGTCACGCACCGGGGCGACCGGCCCATCCAGGTGGGCAGCCACTACGCGTTCGCGGAAGTGAACCGCGCGCTCGTGTTCGACCGGGGGCGCGCCTACGGCCACCGGCTGGACATCCCCGCGGGCACGGCGGTGCGCTTCGAGCCCGGCGAGGTGAAGACCGTGTCGCTGGTCCCCATCGCGGGCGAACAGGTGGTGCGCGGCGGCAACGTGCTGGGCAGCGGCAAGGTGTCCGACGAAGGCCGTGAGCGCCTGCTGGAGTCCGTGCGCGCCCAGGGCTTCGGTCACGAGGAAGAGGAGGGCCACTCATGAGCCGCAAGCTGGATCGCCGCCACTACGCGGACATGTTCGGTCCCACCACGGGAGACCGGGTGCGGCTGGGGGACACCGGCCTGTGGCTCCAGGTGGAGCGCGACGCCACCGTCTACGGCGACGAGTGCAAGTTCGGCGGCGGCAAGGTGCTGCGCGAGGGCATGGGCCAGCGCGCGGGCACGGGCGACGCGGACGCGCTCGACTGCGTCATCACCAACGCGCTCGTGGTGGACTGGACGGGCATCTTCAAGGCGGACGTGGGCATCAAGGCGGGGCGCATCTCCGCCATTGGCAAGGCGGGCAACCCGGACGTCATGGCGGGTGTCACCCCGGGCATGGTGGTGGGCGTCACCACGGAGGTCATCGCCGGGGAAGGGCTCATCCTCACCGCGGGCGGTCTGGATACGCACATCCACTTCATCAGCCCGCAGCAGGCGGACGAGGCCATCGCCAGCGGCATCACCACCTGGGTGGGCGGCGGAACGGGCCCCGCCACCGGCACCAACGCCACCACCTGCACGCCGGGCGCGTGGAACCTGGCGCGCATGCTGGAGGCCACGGACACGCTTCCCCTGAACATCGGGCTCACCGGCAAGGGCAATACGTCCCTGCCAGACGGTCTGTTGGATCAGGTCCGCGCGGGCGCCATCGGGCTCAAGCTGCACGAGGACTGGGGCACCACGCCCGCGGCCATCGACACGTGCCTCACGCTGGCGGACGCGGAGGACGTGCAGGTCACCATCCACACGGACACGCTGAACGAGTCCGGCTACGTGGATGACTCGCTGGCGGCGTTCAAGGGCCGCACCATCCATACGTACCACTCGGAGGGGGCGGGCGGCGGCCACGCGCCGGACATCATCCGCGTGTGCGGCGCGCCCAACGTGCTGCCCAGCTCCACCAACCCCACGCGGCCGTACACGGTGAACACGCTGGATGAGCACCTGGACATGCTCATGGTGTGTCACCACCTGGACCGCGAGATTCCGGAGGACGTGGCCTTCGCGGAGAGCCGCATCCGCGGAGAGACCATCGCCGCGGAGGACATCCTCCACGACCTGGGCGCCATCAGCATGATGGCCTCCGACAGCCAGGCCATGGGCCGCGTGGGCGAGGTCATCACCCGCACGTGGCAGACGGCGCACAAGATGCGCGAGCAGCGCGGGCGGCTCCCCGGTGAGCAGGGGGACAACGACAACCTGCGCATCCGCCGCTACGTGGCGAAGTACACCATCAACCCCGCCATCGCCCACGGGCTGTCCCACGAGGTGGGCTCCGTGGAGGTGGGGAAGCTGGCGGACCTGGTGCTGTGGCGGCCCGCCTTCTTCGGCGCGAAGCCGGAGCTGGTGCTCAAGGGCGGCTTCATCGCGTGGGGGCAGATGGGCGACGCGAACGCGTCCATCCCCACGCCGCAGCCGTACCTCATGCGCCCCATGTTCGGCGCGCGCGGAAGGGCGCGGGGCTCCACGAGCATCACCTTTGTCTCCGGACGCGCGCTGCGCGAGGGCACCGTGCAGGGGCTGGGGCTCACCAAGCGGCTGTCCGCGGTGGCGGACTGCCGCGCCCTGGGCAAGAAGGACATGCGCCTCAACGACGCGCTGCCGGTCATCACGGTGGATCCAGAGACCTACGAGGTCCGCGCGGACGGAGAGCTCCTGCGCTGCGAGCCCGCCACCTGGCTGCCCCTGGCGCAGCGCTACTCGCTGTTCTGAGAGGGACGCGCCATGGCTTCCGGCTGGAGGGTGTTGCAGCTGGCGGACTCGGGGTTCCCTACCGGAGGCTTCGCGCACTCCGGGGGCCTGGAGGCCGCGGTGCAGGCAGGTGAGGTGCGCGGCGCGGACGGCGTGCGGCGCTTCGTGGAGGCGCTGGTGTGGCAGGCGGGCCTGGGCGCGCTGCCGCTGGTGGGCGCGGCGTGGCACCAGCCCGGCTCCGTGCCAGCGCTGGACGCGAGGGCGGACGCGTTCCTCGCCAACCACGTCGCGAACCGGGCCAGCCGCACGCAGGGCAGGGCCTTCCTGGACACCTGCGCGCGCATCTTCCCGGAGGCCGTGGGGCCCGTGCGCGAATCCGCCCGGGCCGCCAGCGTGAGGTTCCACCACGCGCCCGTGTCCGGCGCGGTGCTGCGCGCGCTGGAGGTGGAGCACGAGGACGCCCTGCGCCTCTTCCTGTCGCTCACCCTGCGGGGCGCCCTGTCCGCGGGCGTGCGCATGGGCGTCATCGGCACGCATGAGTCCCACCAGGTGCAGCACGCGGCCACGCCGCTGCTGGGGGCCGTCCTGGAGCAATGCAAGGCATTGAGCGTGGACGACCTGGCCCAGCCCGCGCCGCTGTGGGACCTGGTGGGCGCCACGCATGACCGGCTGTACTCCCGGCTGTTCCTGTCCTGAATCCAGACACGAAAAGGAAGCGCGACATGCACGACGACGACCACCGCGGCCATGGGCAGGACGGGCACGAGCACACGCACGAGGACTGGGACCACCCGGGCCACTTCGACGCGCGCGACAAGCCGCACCGGCGCGACTACTCGCAGCGGGCCTTCACCATTGGCATTGGCGGCCCGGTGGGCAGCGGCAAGACGGCGCTGGTGCTGGCCCTGTGCAAGAAGCTGCGCGACACGCACCGCCTGGGCGTGGTGACCAACGACATCTTCACCCAGGAGGACGCGGAGTTCCTGGTGCGCAACCAGGCCCTGTCCCCGGAGCGCATCAAGGCGGTGGAGACGGGCGGCTGCCCCCACGCGGCCATCCGCGAGGACATCAGCCACAACCTGCTCGCGCTGGAGCAGCTGATGGAGGAGCTGCACCCGGAGCTGCTCATCGTGGAGAGCGGCGGTGACAACCTCGCCGCGCAGTACAGCCGGGAACTCGCGGATTACACGGTCTACGTCATCGACGTGGCGGGCGGCGACAAGGTGCCTCGCAAGGGCGGGCCCGGTATTACGCAGTCGGACCTTTTGATCATCAACAAGACAGACCTCGCACCGCACGTGGGTGCGGACCTGGGCGTGATGGAGCGGGACGCCCGGAAGATGCGGGGAGAGGGGCCGTTCGTCTTCACCCAGGTCACACGGGATGTCGGGGTGGATGCGGTGGTGAGCCACCTGCTGGACGCCTGGCGCAGGCGCTAAGCACTGGACGATTGTTGTTTCACCCGGCACCCGCGCCCAGCACCTGGGGGCGGGTTGTGCCAGGGTGCGCGCCGTGGAACTCCTGGAGCGGGCGCGCGTTGAGTGGTTCGCGGTGGCGGTGGGGCTCATGGTGGGCACGTCGATGGTGTTCGTGCCCTATGAATTCGGCTCCACGCTCTTTCAATACATCTATCCGCACGTCCGGCTGCTGGGGAGCCTGTTCCTCGTCGGCGCGGGGCTGATGCTCATCGCGCTGATGTATCCGGCCTGGCCCTCCTTCGTGGGCTGGACGGGGCGCGCGTTGGTGCTGGCCGCGGTGGCGGTCTACTGGTGGGCGGTCTGCATCCTGCCCGTCAGCCTCACGGGCACCGTCGTCTACCTGTTCCTGATGGTCCTGCTCGTCATGGAGCCGCGCACCCTGCGCCGGGGCCAGGGGCAGCTGCTGGTGTTCCTGGCCTGCGTGGCGCTGTGCTTCGGGCCGCTGATGCTCTGGGCGCCCCAGGACTTCGTGCGCTTCGCCCTGGCGTCGATAGGGCCCTACGTGCGGTGGGTGGGGGTCCTCTTCCTGCTGCTGGGGACGCTGCTCGCCGTGGGGCTGTGGCGCCGCGAGCCGTTGTCCTGCCGGGTGGCCCTGGGCGGCCTGTCCCTGCTGTTCCTGCACATGACGGTCGCGGTGGTGTCGCGGCGCTCGTGGTCGGGGATGAGCGTGTACGCCGTGCTGACGGCGGTGTGCGTGCTGCTGGCCGGGGTGCGCCGGTGGCCGGTCCTGGTGGGGGTGCGCTGGCGGCTGTTCCGCGGCATGGCCCTGGCGTCGGTGCTGCCCATCCTGGGCGTGGGCGCGGTGGCGTCGTACCTGGCGCAGAAGGCCCTGGAGGCGGAGCTGCACGGCAAGACGCGCCAGACGGTGGCCGCGGAGTCCGCGTGGCTGGAGCAGACGGCCGCCATGGCCAGCTCCATGCTGCAGGTGTACAGCCAGGGGCCGGCCTTCATCGCCCAGGTGCGCGCGGGCAACCGCGAGGGCATCCGGGAGCGGCTGGCGATGCTGGAGGGCCCGTCCGGGCTGTTCGACGCGGCCTGGCTGCTGGATGAGACCGGCGACACGCTGATGACCTCCGCGCGTTTCAACCGGGTGCAGGGCAACTTCGCGTACCGGGCCTACTTCCAGGAGGCGATGAAGGGCGGCGCCCGGGTGCTGCTGTCGCGGCCCTTCCTGTCCCGCGCGAACCTGCCGTTCGTCGTCATCACCGTGCCCATGGACCTGGGCGCGGGCCGGCGCACCTTCCTGGTGGGCGCGCTGTCCCTGGAGCGTCTGGGATTGCAGCCGGCGCTCGCCTCGCCCGACTACCACGTGGAAATCTTCGACCGCCGCGATGGCAGCCTCCTGCGTGAGACGGACCGGGGGAGCGTGCTGGCCCGGGCGCCCGCGCTGGACCTGGTGGGGGCGGACGCGCTGACGCGGCCCCAGGGGCTCACGGAGGCGTTCGACGGCTCGGGGCACCGGCTGGTGGTGGCGCACGCGCAGGTGGCGGGCACGCCGTGGACGGTGGTGGTGACGGCACGGCTGCGCGAGTCGTTCGCGCCGGTGACGCGCATGGGCGCGTGGGTGGTGGCCATCGCGTTGCTGGCGGGGGCCCTCTCGCTCGTGCTGTCGCATTGGGTGGGGCGGGACGTGGCGCAGCGGCTGGAGACGCTGCGGGACGGCTTCGCCGTGCTGGGCACGCCGTCACTGGAGCGGCGCGTGCCGGCGCGGGGCGATGACGAGATTGCCCAGCTCGCCCTGGGCTTCAACGACATGGCGGCGCGCATCGACCGGACCCAGAAGGAGCTGCGCGAGGCCATCGCCATCCGGGACCAGTTCCTGTCCATGGCGAGCCACGAGCTGCGCACGCCGCTGACGCCCTTGAAGGCCACGCTGGACCTGCTCGTCCGTCAGCTGGGGGCCGGGCAGGGGATGAACCCGGAGCGGCAGCGGGACACCATTGCCCGGCTGAACCGGCAGGTGGACCGGCTGACGCGGCTGATTGGAGACATGCTGGACGTGTCGCGGCTGCAGTCCGGACGCTTCACGCTGACGGTGGCGCCCATGGACGTGGCCGCGCTGGCGCGCGAGGTGGTGGAGCGCATCCAGGTCACGCGCCCGGAGCGCGCGGCGCAGCTGTCGCTGGAGCTCCCCACGTCACCGCTGGTGGGCCGGTGGGACGAGCAGCGGTTGGATCAACTCCTGACGAACCTGGTGGAGAACGCCCTGCGCTACTCGCCGCCGGGGACGCCGGTGGTCGTGCGGGTGTTCGAGGAGGCGGACGCGGTGCGGGTGGAGGTGGAGGACCGGGGCATCGGCATCCCGGCGGAGAGCCTGTCGCAGCTCTTCACGCCCTTCTTCCGCGCGCGCAACGCGGCCGAGCACTACGCCGGAGGCCTGGGCCTGGGTCTGGCCATCTGCCGCGAAATCGTGGAGCGCCACGGGGGACGCATTGGCGCGAGGAGTGACGGGCCGGGGAAGGGCACCTGCTTCACGGTGTGGCTGCCCCGCGCGGCCGTCTCGGACGCGGCCTGATACGCGACAGGGGCGCGCGGCGGCGACAACCGGGCCGTGCGCTCCTGCTCGGGTTGTGTACTCTGCCCCCGTGGGCATCCTCGAGCGCGCACGGGTGGAGTGGTTCGCCGCGGCCTTCGGGCTGGTCGTGGGCACCACCATGGTCTTCGTGCCCTACGAGTTCGGCGCCGCCATCTTCCAGCTCATCTACCCGTACGTCCGTCCGCTCGGCAGCCTGTTCCTGGTGGGCTCGGCGACGATGCTCGCCGCGATGATGTACCCCACCTGGCCCGCGCTCGTGGGGTGGCTGGGCCGGGCGCTCTTCCTGACGGCGATGGCGTTCTACTGGTGGGCCGCCACCGTGCTGCCCCGGGGCATCACGGGCCTCGTCCTGTACCCGCTCATCGCGGCCCTGCTGCTGCTGGAGCGGACCCACCGCTTCCGGGAGCGGGGGCTCCTGCCCGTGTTCATCGCCTGCGTGGCGCTGAGCTTCGGCGGGATGATGGTCCTGGTCCCCAGCGGCTTCCACCGCCTGTCGCTGCTGGCGTTCGGGCCGTTCCTCCGGCTCCTGGGCGTGGCCTTCCTGGGGACGGGCGCGCTGCTGGCGCTGGGGCTGGGGCGCGGCCACGAAAAGCGCTGCCGCATCGCCCTCGCGAGCCTGGGCCTCCTGTTCCTGAACATGACGCTCGCGCTGGGGTCCCGGCGCTCCTGGGCCGGGATGGGCGCGTACGCGGTGCTGACCCTGGCCTGCGTGCTGTTGTGGCGGATGCGCCAGGTCCCGGCCCTGTCCGGGGTGCGCTGGCGGCTGTTCCGGGGCATGGCCCTGGCGTCGGTGCTGCCCATCCTGGGCGTGGGGGCGGTGACGTCGTACGTGGCCCAGCGGGCCATCGCGGCGGAGCTGCGGGGCAAGGCGCAGCAGGCGGTGCTGACGGAGACGGCGTGGCTGGAGCAGTCCGCGGCCATCGCGCGCTCGCTCCTGCGTTCGCAGAGCCGCGACCCGGGCTTCATCGAGGCGGTGCGCGCCGGGGACCGCAAGGAGATGGTCGAGCGGGTGGAGCTGCTGGAGCGCGAAACCGCCCTCTTCGACGCGGCGTGGCTGTTGGACTCGAGCGGGGAGACGCTGGTTCCGTCCCTCCGGCTCAACCGCATCACCGGCAACTTCGCGCAGCGGGAGTACTTCCAGCAGGCGCTGAACGGGGGCGACGCGGTCTGGGTGTCACGGCCCTTCCTCACCCGCGCGGGGCTGCCCTTCATCGTCTTCTCCACGCGGGTGGACCTGGGGGACGGCCAGCGCGCGGTGCTGGTGGGCGGGCTGTCCCTGAAGCGGCTGGGCCGCCAGTCGACGCTGGCCTCGCGCAGCTACCACGTGGAAATCTTCGACCGGCGCGACGGCACCCTCTTGCGCGAGACCGAACGGGGCGACGTGCTCACGCGGGCGCCGGTGCTGGGGGTGCTGGCCCCGGAGGAGCTATCCGGCAAGGAGGGCCTGCTGGAGGCGTTCGATGAAGCCGGGCGCCGCCTGCTGGTGGCGCACGCGCAGGTGCCGGACACCGAGTGGACGGTGGTGGTGACGGCCGGGCTGCGCGAGGCGTTCTCACCGGTGACGCGCATGGGCGCCTGGGTGGTGGCCATCGCGGTGCTCGCGGGGGCCATCGCGTTGCTGTTGTCGCGGTGGGTGGGG
>NZ_RAWL01000246.1:0-12981 GCF_003668885.1 Corallococcus sp. AB049A
GGCCTGGAACCTCCACCGCCGCGAAAGGCACGGCCGCGAAGCCCCGCGTCAGCATGAGGAGCAGCTCCGACGCCCACGCACCCGCCCAGAGCACCGGCGTCGCCACGACAGGAGCGACGACGAAGAGGGCCGCGCCGCCCGCGGCGAGCCCCGTGAGCACGCCACACAGGGGCAGGGCGACGATGTTGGACACGAGCCCCGCCAGACTCACCCGGCCGAACGCCGCCGCCACCACGGGCAGCCCCACGAGCGTCGCCGCGCCGCTCGCGCACAGCGTCTGCGCCACGGTCTCCCGGGCCTGCGCGGCCCACCGCTTCAGCCGCCGGGGCTCGGAAGGATCGGGCGGTGCCAGGGGCAGGGCCTCGCGAAGCGCGGGCGACAGCAGCACCAGACCCAGCACCGCGAGGAATGACAACCGGAGCGACAGGTCCACGACGCTGGAAGGCGTCCACGCCACCAGCACCAGCGCCGCGAGCGACAGGCCATTGAGCCCGTCCGCGCGCCGCCACAACGACAGCCCCAGCAGCACCGCAGTGGCCATCACCGCCGAGCGCACCGCGGGCGCCTGGTTGCCCGTGAAGAGCACGTAGGCCCAGACAAAGGGCACCGCCGCCGGAGCCGCCCATCGCCGAGCCTCCAGCGTCCGCCAACGCCCGCCCATCCGCACCAGCACCCGCCGCAGCAGCGCGAGCGTCATCAGCGCGAGCGCCGCCACGTGCAGCCCGCTGACGCTGAGCACATGCGCGAGCCCCGCCCGTGAGAACGCGTCTTCCCATGCGGCGTCCAGGTCCGCCCGCTGACCGGCGGCCAGCGTGAGGAACAGCGCCGCCGCGTCCGGAGAAGGCGCGACCTCCTGTACCGCGACCGTCAGCCGTCCCCGCACGTCCTCCAGCGCCAGCCGCCACGAAGGGGGAGGGGAGAGCGCCAGCACCCGGCCCGGGACGAAGCCGCCCGTGAAGGCCACGCCCTGCCGCCGCCGCGCCGAGGCGAAGTCCCGCTCGCCCGGGTTCGAAGGAGGCGCATCCGGCACGAGCCGCGCCTCCACCCGCACGCGCTGCCCGGGGTGCAATTCCAGACCTTCACCCCGCCCCGAAAGGCTGACACGGAAGCGGGCATCCACCGCAGGCTCTGTCTTCAGCCCCGCGCGGGCCACCGCGAGCCGCAGGCGCGTGGCGCCATCGAAGCGGTCCACGCGCTCCAGCTCGCCCTCAAGGACCGCGCTGCCGCCGTCTCGCAATGAGGGAGGGAGGTCGACCCGGGCCTCCAGAGAGGAGAGCCCCGCGCCCGTGAGGGCCAGCGCGCCGAGCACCGCGAGGTGCGCACCAGGCAGGGGGCCGAGCGCCATGCCCAGCCCTCCCAGGCAAAGCGCGCAGAGGAGAAATACCCCGCCGAAGCTCTCTGTTCCGGTTGGCCAAAGGGCGCCGAGCAAGAGGCTCAGCGCTGGAAAGAACAACGGACGCGTACCCAGGTCGCGCCACACAAAACGAACCAACACCCACCCCCACCCACCGCCCTGTCCGTCCTGCGGCGCTCACACACCGAGCGACACCGCACACAAAACCGGACACCGTAGTGCGGCTGTCATCAGGTGGTCAAGGCGATTTCGTTGTCCTTGGATGTGGTTTGTGGTAGTAGTGGCTGGCGTGAAGGCCGGGGTCGAAGCTTTCTCCAAGGAGGCAGTTAGTGCAGACCAGCTTCAAGACTGGTGACAAGGCGGTTTATCCGGGCCAGGGCGTCGGTGAGGTGATGGGCATCGAGCACACCGAGGTCGCCGGGCAGCGCCAGTCGTTCTACGTCCTGCGCATCCTGGAGAACGGGATGCGGATCATGATCCCGATCAACAAGGTCGGTTCGGTCGGCCTCCGGGAGATCATCAGCGAGGAGGACGTCAAGCAGGTCTATTCCATCCTCCGCGAGAAGGACATCTCGGTCGATTCCACCACGTGGAACCGCCGGTACCGCGAGTACATGGAGAAGATCAAGACGGGCTCCGTCTTCGAAATCGCGGAAGTGCTCCGCGACCTGTACCTGCTCAAGGGCGACAAGGACCTGTCCTTCGGTGAGCGCAAGATGCTGGACACGGCGCGCTCGCTGCTGATCAAGGAGCTGTCGCTGGCCAAGGACTGCTCCGAGGAAGAGGTCGAGTCCGACCTGAAGAAGATCTTCAACCTCGCCTGAGCTCCCTGTGAGACGCGAAGGCCTCCAAGGTCCTCGCGTTCGCACCCCGCGCCCCGGGTTCCCTCGATGGAATCTGGGGCGTCGTGTTTCTGGAGTCCGGGCACCAGGGGAATCAGCGCGCCTGCGCTTCGAGCGCCGCCAGCTGTGAGCGGGCCTCGGCGTTGTCCGCGTCGTACTGGAGGGCCGCCGTAAAGGCCGCGCGGGCGTCCGCGAAGCGCTGGGCGTGGACGGCGTCCTGTCCCGTGCGCACGTAGAGCCCGGCGAGCTGGCGTCGCAGGCTGGTGCCCTGGCGGCTCCAGCCCTGGGAAATCTCCTGGTCCGCCCGCACGGCCGCACCCAGCGCATCCAGCGCCCGGGGGCGGTCCTTCTCGGCCAGGGCGCTCCGGGCGGCGGACTCGGCGGTCTGGAAGCGGGTGAGCTGCTGGACCAGGAGCGGGAGGTTCGCGCGCCTGGCCTGCGCCAGCGCACCCGAGACGTCACCCGCCTCGTAGCGAGCGAGGATGTCCGCGCGCTGCCCCTCACCCGGAGTCGCCGACTGCACGGCCTTCCGTCCGGACGCAGCGACAACCTCTACCGCGCTCGGAGCCGCGTCCTTCGCCGTTGCCCCCGCGGCGGGGTGCATGCCGCGAGCGATGTCCGAAGCGCTGAGGACCTTCGCCGCTTCGGTGCTCCCGCTCTTGGCGGCCGGCGCAGCCGGGTGCATCCCGCGAGCGACCTCCGAAGCGCTGAGCGCGGGCTCACCCGCACTGGGGGCCGGTTCCGCACGCGCGGCCTTCTCCGCCTCAGCCACATCAGCGCCGGTGGCCTCCTGCGAGGGAGCCGCCGGAGTCCGCGCGGAAGACCGGTCCGCCATCCGCATGGCCATCACGCTGATCAGCGCCGCGACCGCGGAGCCCACCACCGCCGCGCCCACCGCCACGGCGACCCCGTTCAGCGGCCGCTTCCCCGTGCGAGACCGCAGCGGCTCCAACGCCGTCCGGCTCACCGCCGGCCCGGCGCCCGAACCCCGCAGCCGCAGCGTCGCGTTGCCCAGGCTCAGCTCGTCCCCGGGCTTGATCTCCACCTCGCCCTTGATGCGCAGCCGGTTGACGAACGTGCCGTTCTGGCTGCCCAGGTCGCGCACCATGAAGACATTGCCCCGCCGGGTCAGCTGCGCATGGCGCCGGCTGATGGACGCGTGCTGGAGCCGCAGGTCCGACGTGGAAGACCGCCCCAGCGTGATGGAGCCCTGGCGCAAGGGCACGAGCTGCCCGGCCCCCGGCCCGCGCTCCACGTACACGAACGCGGGCGTCAGGCCCGGATCCGAGTACTCCTTCGCCCAGTCATACCGGGGCGTCAGCTCCTTGTCGGACCGGCTGCGCTCACCCGGCCCCCGCCGCTTCGCCTTCCGGGGACCCGCCGGATACTGGGGCACGCGCTGCGGGCGCGGATCATCCGCCTGCAGGGGCGCCACCTCGTCGTCGTCGAACGGGAGCTCCTCCGACGGGTCATCCGACGACGCCTGCTGCCCTGGAGGGCGGGGAGGGCGCGGCGGACGCTTCGGATTCGGCGGAGCCATGCGGCGATTCTCCCTATCCGACGCTTCCAACGCCAAGTGCTGGCCTGTGTGGGACCCGGGATCCTAGAGTGTGTATCGCGTTGCGCAAGTGCCGCGCCCGCCCTGCTCCCAAAGGAGGACCTTCCACCGTGGCCCCCCCATCCATCCGGCTCTTCAACACGATGTCCATGCAGAAGGAGCCGCTGGAGCCGCTCGTGCCCGGCGAAGTGAAGGTCTACGTCTGTGGGCCCACGGTCTACAGCTACATCCATATCGGGAACGCGCGCACCTTCACGTCGTTCGACGTGGTGGTCCGCTACCTGCGCTACCGGGGCTTCAAGGTGACGTACGTGCGCAACTACACGGACGTCGACGACAAGATCATCAAGGCCGCGCACGAGACGGGCGAAGCGCCCGTGGACCTGGCCTCGCGCTTCGTGGAGGCCTTCCGCGAGGACGCCCGCGCGCTGCACCTGCGCGAACCGGACGTGTCCCCGCGCGTGAGCGAGACCATCCCGGAGATCATCTCCATCATCCAGACGCTGGTGGACAAGGGCTACGCGTACGAAGCGAAGGGCGACGTGTACTTCGCCGTCGGCAAGGACGAGGACTACGCGAAGCTGTCCAAGCGCAACCTGGACGACCTGTGCCAGGGCGAGCGCGTGCAGCCGGGTGACCTCAAGCGCGAGCCCCTGGACTTCGCGCTGTGGAAGGCGGCGAAGCCCGGGGAGCCGTCGTGGGACAGCCCCTGGGGCAAGGGCCGCCCGGGCTGGCACATCGAGTGCTCGGCCATGAGCGAGAAGTTCCTGGGCCGCACCTTCGACATCCACGGCGGGGCGTTGGACCTCATCTTCCCCCACCACGAGAACGAGATCGCCCAGAGCGAGTCCGCCACCGGCCAGACGATGGCGAAGTACTGGATGCACTGCGGCTTCCTGGACCTGGAAGGCGCGAAGATGTCCAAGTCGCTGGGCAACGTGGTGCGCCTGCGCGACGCGCTCGCCAAGGTGGACGCGGAGGCCCTGCGCTTCTTCTTCCTCTCCACGCACTACCGCCACCCGCTCAACTTCGGGGAGAAGGCACTCCAGGACGCGGAAGGCCGCATGGAGTACTTCTACGAAACGCTGCGCAAGGTGGACGAGCGCGTGGCGGGCAAGGACTTCGGCAAGGGCCCCCTGCACGGCGACCCCGCGCGCTTCCTCGCGGAGTTCGAGTCCGCCATGGACGACGACTTCAACACCGCGGGCGCGCTGGGCGCGCTGTCCGGCCTCTTCGGCTTCATGAACGAGCTCACGGACAAGCCGCCCGTGAAGGACAAGCCGCTGGTGGGCCGCACGCTCCAGGCGCTGCGCGAGCAGGTGCGTGAGACGTCCCGCGTCCTGGGCGTCTTCGAGGACGACCCGGGCGAGTGGCTCCTGCGCCGCCGCGACCGCGCGGTGCGCGAGCGCGGCATCGACGTGGCGGAGGTGGAGCGCCTGCTCTCCGAGCGGACCGCCGCGCGCGCCGCGAAGGACTTCGCCAAGGCGGACCAGGTGCGAGGCGCCCTCAAGGCCCTGGGCGTGGACATCATGGACACGCCTGCCGGCACCTCCTGGAAGGTGGCGGCGGCAGCCTCCTGAAAACCCGCTGGGGGGCGCCCGTGCGCCCATGCTACGCAATGAGGCCCATGAGGCTCCTCCCAGCGCTGTTCGTCTCGCTGTGTTCGGCGTCCGCGTTCGCCGCGGCCACGCCCACCGTCACGCCGCAGGAGAAGACGGCCGAACAGGCCATCACCGCGGACCTCCTGCGCGCGCACGTGCGCTTCCTCGCGAGCGACCTGCTGGAGGGCCGGGGCCCCGGCACGCGCGGTGACGCGCTGGCGCAGGAGTACATCGCCACGCAGTTCGAGGGCCTGGGCCTCAAGCCCGGCGCGGAGGACGGCGGGTACCTCCAGCGCTTCGACCTGATGGGCATCCACAGCCGGCCGGGCTCCATGACCTTCCAGGCGAAGGCGGGCCGCGTGGAGCTCCAGCCGCGCGAGGACTTCATCGCCGTGTCCGGCGTGCAGGCCCCGGCGGCGAAGCTGGAAGCCTCCGAGCTCGTCTTCGTGGGCTACGGCATCGTCGCGCCGGAGTACCAGTGGGATGACTTCAAGGGCGTGGACCTGAAGGGCAAGACGCTGGTCATCCTCAACAATGATCCGGAGGACGACCCGCGCCTCTTCGCCGGCAAGACGCGCCTCTGGTACGGCCGCTGGGACTACAAATACGAGCAGGCGGCGAAGACGGGCGCGGCGGGCGCCATCATCATCCACACCACGCCCAGCGCGGGCTACCCGTGGCAGGTGGTGCGCACGTCGTGGACGGGCGAGCAGTTCGAGCTGCCCGCCGCAGACGCGCCCCGCCTCCAGGTGAAGGCGTGGACGACCGAGGACGCCACGAAGCAGCTGCTGAAGCTGGCGGGGCAGGACCTGGACACGCTGCGCGCCGCCGCCCAGAAGCGCGACTTCCGCCCCGTACCGCTGGGCGTGACGGTGTCCCTGAACCTCACCAACGAGGTGCGCCGCCGGCCCACGGCGAACGTGCTGGGCCTGCTCCCCGGCAGCGACCCCACGCTGTCGAAGCAGGTGGTGCTCTACAGCGCGCACCATGATCACCTGGGCAAGAAGGACGACGGCAAGCCCGGCGAGGACGTCATCTACAACGGCGCGCTGGACAACGCGGCCGGCGTGGCCGCGATGCTGTCCGTGGCCCGGGCCTTCACCGCGCTGCCCACGCCCCCGCGCCGCTCCATCCTCTTCGCCGCCGTGGCCGCGGAGGAGTACGGCCTGCTGGGCTCCTCGTACCTGGCCAGCCATCCGCCAGTGCCCCCGGGCCGCATCGCCGCGAACATCAACGTGGACGGCGGCAACGTGCTGGGCCGCACGCGGGACATCACCGTCATCGGCCTGGGCAAGTCCTCGCTGGACGGCTTCGTCACCGCGATGGCGAAGACGCAGGGGCGCACGGTGAAGGCGGATCAGCTGTCCGACCGTGGGTTCTTCTACCGCTCGGATCAGTTCAACTTCGCGCGCCAGGGCATCCCGGCCGCCTACTTCGGCAGCGGCATGGACTTCATCGGCCGGCCGGAAGGGTGGGGCAAGGCGCAGCGCGGCCAGTGGGAGGCGAAGCACTACCACCAGCCCTCCGACGAGGTCCGCCCGGAGTGGGATTTGTCCGGCGCCGTGGAGGACACCCGGCTCTTCTTCCTCGTGGGCGCCCAGGTGGCGAAGGCGCAGCAGATGCCCGCGTGGAACAAGGGCGACGAGTTCGAGGCCGCCCGCCTGAAGTCCCTGGAGGCACTGAAGGCCCCGCCCGCGAAGTAGGCGGGCGCCCCGTCCTTTGCCGGACGGACGTGCACGAAGGTTCAGTACACAGGCAGCGGGGATGTTAGATCTGTCCTCCATGCCGGACTTCGAACTCGTCAGTGAGCACAAGCCGCAGGGCGACCAGCCAAGGGCCATCGGGGAGTTGACCGAGGGCCTGCTCCGCGGCGACCGCTACCAGACCCTCCTGGGCGTCACCGGTTCGGGCAAGACGTTCACGATGGCGAACCTCATCGCCAACGTGAAGCGGCCCGCGCTGGTCATCGCGCACAACAAGACGCTGGCGGCGCAGCTGTACGGCGAGTTCAAGGCGCTCTTCCCGAACAACGCCGTCGAGTACTTCGTCTCGTACTACGACTACTACCAGCCCGAGGCCTACGTCCCGTCGACGGACACCTTCATCGAGAAGGACTCGTCCATCAACGACAACATCGAGCGGATGCGCCACTCGGCGACGCACAGCCTGCGCACCCGCAACGACGTCATCATCGTGGCCAGCGTGTCCTGCATCTACGGCCTGGGCGCGGCGCGCAGCTACGTGGACCTGGCCATCCGCGCCACCGTGGGCGAGGACATGGGCCGCGACGGCTTCATGCGCAAGCTGGTGGAGGCCCAGTACGAGCGCAACGACCTGGACTTCCACCGGGGCACCTTCCGCGCCCGCGGCGACACCGTGGAGGTGTTCCCCGCGTACGAAGAGGAGCGCGCCGTGCGCGTCAGCTTCTTCGGCGATGAGGTGGAGCGCATCACCGAGTTCGACCCGCTGCGAGGCCAGACGCTGGGCCAGCTGGAGAAGATCGTCATCTTCCCCGCCAGCCACTACGTCGCCGGAGCGGACGCGCGCCAGAACGCCATGCGCACCATCCGCGAGGAGCTGGCCGAACAGCTCCAGAAGTTCAAGGCGGAGGGCAAGCTGCTGGAGGCGCAGCGGCTGGAGCAGCGCACCATGTTCGACCTGGAGATGATTGAACAGGTCGGCTACTGCAACGGCATCGAGAACTACTCGCGCCACTTCACCGGGCGCGCGCCGGGCGAAGCGGCCCCGTGCCTCATCGACTACTTCCCGCGCGACCTGCTGGTCCTCATCGACGAGAGCCATCAGACCGTCTCCCAGATTGGCGCCATGTACCGGGGCGACCGCGCCCGCAAGGAGACGCTGGTCAACTTCGGCTTCCGCATGCCCAGCGCGCTGGACAACCGGCCGCTGAAGTTCAATGAGTTCGAGGAGATGGTCCCCCAGGTCGTCTTCGTCTCCGCGACCCCCGCTGAGTACGAACTGCAGAAGTCCAAGGGCGTGGTGGTGGAGCAGATCATCCGCCCCACCGGCCTCACCGACCCGGAGGTGGAGACGCGCCCCGCGGGCAACCAGGTGGACGACCTGCTGGAAGAGGTCCGCGTGCGCGTGTCGCGCAACGAGCGCGTGCTGGTGACGACGCTCACCAAGCGCATGGCGGAGGACCTCACCGAGTACTACAGCGACGTGGGCGTGAAGGTCCGCTACCTGCACTCGGACATCGACGCCATCCAGCGCATGGCCATCATCCGCGACCTGCGCCGGGGCGAGTTCGACGTGCTGGTGGGCATCAACCTCTTGCGTGAGGGCCTGGACATCCCCGAGGTGTCGCTGGTGGCCATCCTGGACGCGGACAAGGAAGGCTTCCTGCGCAGCCACGTGTCGCTCATCCAGACCATTGGACGCGCGGCGCGCAACGTGAATGGCCGCGTCATCATGTATTCGGACCAGATGACCGCCTCCATGAAGCGCGCCATGGATGAGACCGCGCGGCGCCGCGAGATCCAGCAGGCGTACAACAAGGAGCACGGCATCACGCCGCGGTCGGTGAAGAGCAACATCACCGACTTCACGGAGAACATCCCGGACTACGACGCGGGCGCGGGCGCGCTGCCCATGGCGGCCGAAGGCGAGAACGACCTGCTGGAGCCCAAGGAGATCCAGCGCCTCATCAAGGAGTTCACCGCCGACATGCTCAAGGCCGCGGACGACATGCAGTTCGAAAAGGCCGCCGAGTTCCGCGACCGCGTCCAGCTGCTCAAGGACATGGACCTGGGCCTGAAGCCCGCCTCGCGTTCGCTCCTGCGCGCGCCGGCCAAGCCCGTGGATCAGCCCGGGACGACGCCGAAGAAGGGGCGGGGACGCGGACGTCCGTCCTCGTCCGGTGGCGGTTCAGCTGTCGGTTCCTCAGGGGCGGCGAAGCCCGCGGCCCGTTCGCGCTCCCGCAAGAACTAGCGAGGCCTGAGCCATGGACATCCGGCTGCAGGAGAAGCTGGACGCGCTGCCCACCGAGCCCGGCGTGTACCTGATGAAGGACAAGCGCGGGACCATCATCTACGTGGGCAAGGCCATCAACCTGCGCAGCCGCGTGCGCAGCTACTTCAACCGCTCCGGAGACACCCGCGTCTTCGTGTCCCTGCTGGACACGATGCTGGGCGACCTGGAGACGGTGCTCGTCCACAACGAGAAGGAAGCGCTGCTCCTTGAGAACGAGCTGATCAAGAAGCACAAGCCGCGCTTCAACGTCCTGCTCAAGGACGACAAGCAGTTCATCTCCCTGCGCCTGGACCGCACCCAGCCGTTCCCCCGGCTGGAGGTGGTGCGCAAGTACGAGAAGGACGGCGCGCGCTACTTCGGCCCGTACTCCAGCGCGGGCGCCATCCGCGAAACGCTGCGCCTCATCAACCGCTTCTTCCAGCTGCGCACCTGCACGGACCACGTGCTCGCCAACCGCAAGCGGCCGTGCCTGCTGTACCAGATCGGACGGTGCCCGGCCCCGTGCGTCCATCCGGTGCCGCCCGAGGAGTACCGCAAGAGCGTGGACGAGGTGGCCATGTTCCTGGAGGGCAAGGCGGGGCAGCTCATCGAAGGGCTGCGCGCGCGGATGAAGCGCGCCTCCATGGAGCTGAAGTTCGAGGAGGCCGCGCGGGTGCGCGACCAGCTGCTTGCCATCGAGCGCAGCCTGGAGCGCCAGAAGGTCGCCACCACGGACTTCAAGGATCAGGACGTGTTCGCCCTGTATCGCGAGGGCGACCGCATCCTGTTCTACGTGCTGCACGTGCGGCAGGGCCGGCTCAACGGCGGCCAGGCCTTCCCCTTCGGCAGCCAGGAGTTCCCGGACGACGAGCTGCTCGCCTCGTTCGTGAACCTCTACTACGACCAGGGCGGCTTCGTTCCGGAAGAGGTCCTGCTGCCCCTGGAGCCCGGCGACGGCACGGAAGGGCTGGAGGCCCTGCTCACGGAGCGCAAGGGCGAGCGCGTGCGCGTCTTCGTCCCCAAGCGCGGGGAGAAGCACGAGCTGGTGAACATGGCGGTGAAGAACGCGGAGCAGGCGTTCATCGAGCGCAAGCGCACCAAGGACGAAACCGACACCGTCCTGTCACGGCTCCAGTCCAAGCTGGGCCTGCGCAACTTCCCCCGCCGCATGGAGTGCTACGACATCTCGCACTTCCAGAGCTCCTCCATCGTCGCGTCGCAGGTGGCCGTGACGGACGGGGAGACGGACAAGTCGCGCTACCGCAAATACAAGATCAAGTCCGTGGAGAAGCAGGACGACTTCGCCAGCATGTACGAGGTCATCACCCGAAGGCTCAAGCGCGGCCTGGAGGAGAACGACCTGCCGGATCTGCTCGTCATCGACGGCGGCAAGGGCCAGCTCGCCAGCGCGCACGCGGCCATGAAGGACCTGGGCGTGGAGGGCGTGGACGTGGTGGGCCTGGCCAAGAGCCGCGACCAGGAGGTCTTCGACCGGGACGCGGAGAGCGCCAGGAGCCCCGAGCGCGTCTTCGTCCTGGGCCGCAAGGACCCCATCGTCCTGCCCCAGAACTCGGCGGAAATGTTCATGCTCACGCGCATGCGGGATGAGGCCCACCGCTTCGCCATCACCTTCCAGGGCAAGTCCATGCGCAAGAGCTCCCTGCGCTCGGCGCTGGAGGACATTCCGGGCGTGGGGGAGGGCCGGCGGAAGATGTTGCTGCGCCACTTCGGTTCTCTCAAGCGGGTGGGCGAGGCCAGCATCGAGGAGCTGACCGAGGTCGTTGGCCCGGCGATGGCCGAGCGCGTCCACGCGGGCCTGCATGGCGACCCCGAGGACGACTCCGAGGACCCCGTGCGCGAGGCGTCCCTGGATGACGCTTCCGAGCCTGTGCACGAAAAAGCGGATGGAGGGTCGCCACCCGGTGCGGCATGATTAAGTTCCGCTTCGGACGCCGGGGGGACTGGCCGCTGGAACCCGCGACGTTCCTAGGGTTTTTCATTGCGACCATGCTCGGCGCTGATTTATAGCGGTTGAAGATCCGAGCACGTTTGAAGAGGACGAGGGACCGACATGAGGCTGTATCCGAAGGTGATCCCGATCATCTCGCGCGAGGCCATTCAGCAGCTCATGCAGGACGGGGACATCGAGGTGGAGCCGATGCGCGTGGCCGACGCCGAGATGGATCTCTCCGCCATCATGCGCGAGTACCTCGCCAACGAAGAGCGTGTGAACCAGGCGACGCGCGAGGCCCTGGAGCGTCGGGGATATGACTACTCCAAGTTCAACCAGGTGAAGCGCGAGATGGCGGACGTGCGCGGCTTCAAGATGGGGGACGAGGGCATCGAGTACGTCATCAACCAGATGATTGAGTTCCTCCTCATCAGCCGGAACGTCGAGGAGGTCTACTCCCCCGACAACGTGCTGCGTCAGAAGATGTTCCAGGGCATGAAGAAGCACCTGGACGTCGACGACGAGATCGACCGGGAGGCCCGCTCGCGGCTGAAGCACCTGCAGGAAGGCACGAGCGCCTTCGACATCGAGTACAACAAGACGGTCGAGCAGATCCGCCGCGCCCGCGGTCTGATTTAGTCCCGGGGCGTGCCACGGCCCGCTCCGCTGCCTACCTTCAACTTCAAGGGAGGCAGCGTCGATGGCGGGTCCAATCACGAGCATCTTGCTGTCCGGTTTCCTGGCGGCGGCGCCAGGGGGCGACAGGTTCACGTTCGAGGGCCGGGAGGCCAGCGCGAGGACCGAGCAGCCGGACGGTTACTTCTTCCAGGGTTCCCTACCGTTCAACGACCTGACCGAGCGCGGCACAGGTCAGGTGTCGATGTCCGTGGAGGACCGGGTCGGCATCCCGAACGCGACGTTCGGCGACAAGGCGCAGCTCTCCGCGAGCCTGCGCGTGGGCGGCACCGAGTACCGCGTGGAGCTGACGCAGGCGGGCTTCCCGCCGGTGCAGGCCATGGCGCGGGCGCCCACCGGGCCGCTTCCTCCGCCGCCCCCGCACCTGATTGAGGGCGGGGTGCTGATGGGGACGCCCATCTACGGTGAGACGGGGCTGGGCTGGCGCGCCACCACGCGCGCGCACGCGGCCATGGCCGTGTGGGGCATTGGCAACGTGTGGCGCAACGGGACGCTGCTGACGGACTCGGCGCTGGTGCACGCGGCGGCCCTGGACGCGGGCACGTTCTCGGATGACGACACGACGCGGCTGTTGCGCGACGCGCGGCCGGGGGACGCGGAGGTGGTGGTGGTGGTGTGGAACCTGCCGCCGCGAGCGGAGCCGCGCGGGTTCATCCAGTTCCTCTTCGACAACGTCGCCATCGACGTGGACGGGACGCGGGTGCCGTCGCTGGCGGTGGTGCCCAACACGGGGGAGCTGCCCGCGTCGCTCGCGGCGCTGACGCCCGTGGCGCCCACTGCGTTCCCGGCGGCGGTGGCGCCGGTGTCCGGGCCGCGCTTCACGCAAGGCGCGCAGGGCACGGGGGGCAGCGGCACGGCGGGCGTGACGCTGGGGGCCAGGACCACCGGCGATACAGGCCTGGCGACCACCACGGGTGCCACGGGTCCGGCGGCCACGGCGGGTGGGAACAACCTGGCGACCACCACGGGCCCCACGGGCCCGGCGGCCACGGCCGGCTCCCCCAGCG
>NZ_RAWL01000247.1:0-12897 GCF_003668885.1 Corallococcus sp. AB049A
GCTCCACCTTCTCCACCTTCGCCTTCACCGGCCGGGCCGGTGCCTTCGCGGGCTGCTTCTTCGCCTTCGCGGGGGACTTGCGGGATGCCGTCTTTGCCATGAGGCCACTCTAAGCGACCCACTCCCCCGCCGCTCGTGAAGTCGTGCGAAGCAGTCCGCGTCAGACGGGCCCTGGACGGTGGCCCCAGACGCCCACCATGAGGCTGGGGACCAGCACGCCCTGGCTCGCGCGCAGCTCGGCGGTGAGGCGGGCGGCCAGCGTGTCGATGTCCACCTCCATGGCCAGGGCCACGCCCAGCCGCTCCATGTGGGGCAAGAGCGTGCGCACGGTCTCCACCAGGGCGTGCGTCGTCTCCGCGTCTGGCGTCACGCCCAGCCGTCCGCCCACCACGCCGTCATCCACCACCAGGCCGGCCCTGCGCAGCGTGGACACCAGCTCCAGGCCCATGTGGACCTTGATGCCCGTGCGCTCGCAGGTGGGCAGCATCCAGCTCCAGACGCGGTTGAACAGCGGCAGCTTCGGGTGCGCCAGGCCCATGGCGGCCAGCTCCAGTTCGTGCACGGCCATCACGCCGCCGGGGCGCAGGTGCTCCGCCATGCGGCGGACGAACGACACGGGGTCTGGCTGGAACATCAGCACCAGCCGGCCGACGATGGCGTCGAAGGGGGCGCCGGCGGGCAGGGCCTCCAGGCTGCTTTGCAGGAAGCGCACGTGGGAGAGGTTCCGCGCCTCCGCGCGCTGCCGGGCGCGGGCAAGGAAGCGGGCCTCGCGGTCCACGCCCACGACCTCCCCGGAGGGCCCCACCAGCTCCGCGGCGAGGAAGGACACGTCCCCGGCGCCGCAGCCCACGTCCAGCACGCGCATGCCGGGCTTGAGGCCGGCCGAGCGCAGCACGCCTTCCGTCAGCGGCGCGTACACCTGGGCCTGGAGCAGGATCCGTCGCAGCTCCCGGTCTTCGTTGCCATGGACGTACTCCGCGGCGGCGGCATTGGGTTCTTCGACACGCATGTGCGACTCCGGGGTTGGAGACGACGCGCACGCTCGCAAGCCCTGGCGTCCTCCGCGCCCACCCGGCGGTCCCGGCGCAATGACAGACAGCCACCCACGCCCGCGACCCGGGGGCAGGGCCGCGTCCATCGCCGGACAGGCCTACGTCCCGGCCATGGCTCTTGATTCCGGGACTACCCTGCGAAGCGCACGCGCAAGGCACGGCGCGTGGGTTGTCGCGCGGCGCGGCCATGAAACAATCCGCGCGCCTCCCACCCGAAGGAACGTCTTGCCCATGACGACGCGCGTCCGGCCCGTGCTCCTCTCCGCCCTCCTGTTCGCCTCCTTTGCCCACGCGGCGCCCGCCGTGCCCGCCGCGGAAGGCGCGTGGCCGCGCGTGCGCAAGGAGCGCATCCAGAAGCTGCTGCCGCAGGCCATGGCCCGCGCGGGCGTGGACGCGTGGGTGGTGCTCTGCCGCGAGAACGACAACGACCCGCTCGCCGCCCACGTCGGTGGGGAGAACGCGGGCGGCACCGCCGCGTTCCTGTTCCTGCGCGAGGGCAACTCGGTGCGCTCCACCGCGCTCTCCCCCGAGGGCGAGGCCACCGCGCTGAGGGACATGGCCGTGGTGGACGAGGTCGTGGCCTTCGAGCGCGGCGCGGACGTGCACGCGCTCGTCGCCGCGCGCCTGGCGAAGGCGAAGCCGGCGAAGGTGGCCATCAACTCGTCGGAGCGGATGTCCATCGCGGACGGATTGTCCGCCACGCAGCGCGCGAAGCTGGAGGCGGCGCTGTCCCCGGCGCTGCGCAAGAAGCTGGTGTCCTCCGAGGACCTGGTCTCCGAGTGGCTGTCCGTGAAGACGCCCGAGGAGGTGGACATCATGCGCAAGGCCGCGGACATCACCGCGAAGCTGGAGGAGGAGGCGTACCGCACCGTGGTGCCCGGCAAGACGCGGGACTCGGACGTGGCGCGCTTCCTCAAGAAGCGCATCGCGGAATTGGGCGTGGGCGACGGGTGGCAGCCGGACCAGAACCCCAACGTGAACAGCGGGCCCACGCGCGGACACTCGAACGCCACCGACCGCGTCATCCAGCCGGGGGACTTCATCCAGACGGACTTCGGCATCCGCGTGGGCGGCACGTGGGTGACGGACATCCAGCGCTTCGCGTACGTGCTGGCGCCGGGGGAGAAGCAGCCGCCCGCGGAGGCGCTGGCGAAGTGGGAGAAGTCGAAGAAGGGCAGCCGCATCGCGCTCGCGGCGATGAAGCCCGGCGTGCGCGGCTACGACGTGGACAAGGCCCAGCGCGACTGGATGCGCGAAGCGGGCTCCGAGCCCGTGATGTGGGGCACCGGCCATCCCGTGGGCTACTGGGCCCATGACGCCGGCCCCGCCCTGTCCGGCGCCGCGTCCGGCAAGCCGCCCGCGGGCTCCGCGCTGCGCAAGCTCCAGCCCGGCCAGGTGTTCGCCTTCGACGGCTTCTACGCGTGGAAGGACGGCAGCAGCCCGGACGCGCTGCGCATCCTCTCCGTGGAGGAGATGGCCGTCGTGACGGAGACCGGCGCCGAGTACCTCAACCCACCCCAGGAGCAGCTCATCCTCATCCCGTCTCCGGCCACCGCCGCGGCGCCCGCGAAGCCCTGAGCCCCTGAGCGTTGTCCGCGCGCACACCCTCCGACGTGGGTGGACCCGACCCCGGCGACTTGTACCGTGGGGGTGTGGCGCGAGGGTGCATGGGCTCGGATACACTCGCGTGCATCGCCGCGCCGGTCAGGCGCTGGAGGGCCGCCCATGCCAACCGTGCTGGTCATCGACGATGACCTCTTCGTCCTCGCCACCGTGGGAGACACCCTGCGGGACGCGGGCTACACGGTGCTCACGGTGCAGTCGCCCGCGGAGGCGTTCCACCTGGACCTCTCCGGCATCGCCGCCATCCTGTGCGACTACAACATGCCGGACATGAACGGCTCCGACGTGCTCGTCGCCATGCGAGAGCTGCAGGAGTGCCGCGCGCCGTTCATCTTCCTCACCGGCCACTCGGAGCTGGACGACCTGCTGCCCGTGGCCATCCGCTACGGCGCGGAGCTGCTGCCCAAGCCGGTGGATCCAGCGGAGCTGACGCGGCTGCTGCAGAAGCAGCTCGCCGCCTGAGCAGTTCTTCAGTCCAGTTCGGAGAGCAGGGCCTGCGCGCGCTCGCGCCACTCGGGCTCCAGCGAGGGTTTTCGCAGCAGCACGGTCAGCCGCTCCTTCGCGGCGTCCCGCTCACCAAGTAGGGCCTCCATCCGCGCCAGCGCCAGCACGGGCTCCGGGCGGTGCGGCGCGCGGCGGTGGGCTTCCTCCAGCGGCGCGCGCGCCGGTGCCACGGCCTCCGGAGGGCCGGCCTCTCCCTGACGCAGGAGCAGCAGGCCCAGGCGCCACGCGGGCATCCAGTCGTCCGGTGACAGCCGCACGGCCTCGCGCCAGGCGGCGAGCGCGCGCTGCACGTCGGGTGGATCCACGGCCTCGAAGACGAGCGCCTCCACGGAGCGGCTGAGGCCGGTGGACAAGCCCCGCGCCTCCAGCTGGAGGCACAGCTCCAGGGCCTCCACGAAGCGCCGCTCCGTCACGCGCAGGCGGGCCAGGTGTCCCAACGCGGCCACGCCTTCAGGCTCCACGCGCACGCGAGCCTCCGCCGCGGACACCGCGCCGCGCACGTTGCCCCGAGCGAGCCGCACGTCCGACAGCGCCTTGAGCAGGCCCACGTCATCCGGCACCGCCTTCTGGCCCTGGCGCAGCAGGTCCTCCGCCGCCTCCAGTTCTCCGCCCGCCTCCAGGGCGCGAGCGAACACGAGGTAGCTGGGCGCGTGCCAGGGATCCAGGTGCAGCGACCGCTCCAGGTGCGCGAAGGCCTCCTCCATCCGGTCCAGCAGGAAGAGGGCGCGCGCGAGCTGGAAGTGATGCAGCGCCACGCGAGGCTCCAGCGCCACGGCCTTCGACAGGGCCGGCTGCGCGGCGGTCGCGTCACCCTGCTCCATCCAGACGTAGCCCAGGCCGAAGTAGGCCTCGGTGGGGGGCTCCGGCTCCGCCAGGAGCGTCTGGTACAGGGCCAGGGCCTGGGGCCACTCACCGCGCCGCGTATGGAGCGCCGCGGTCACCAGCCGGGATTCCGCCTGCGTGTCCGCACCGGCGCGGGAGACGCCCAGGAGCAGGGACCCGGCGAGCGCATCCTCCCCGTCCACCAGGGCCAGCCGGGCCAGCGTGAGCAACGCGCGCCAGTCCGAGGCACTGCGCTCGCGCGCGAGCAGGGCCTCACGACGGGCCCCCTCCAGGTCACCCGCCTTGAACAGCGTTTCGTAGCGAGGAGCAGCGTTCAGGACGGACACTCCTTGCGGAAGATGCGCACCCTGCCGTCCGATGCATTCGAGGCCCGTCGCGTCTCGGGACGCCGTGGCCCTCAGCCTGGCAGACAGCCGGACAGGCTTCCGCTCCGGCTGCCGGACAGGTTTGTACAGGCTTGCCGTCGCACGGGGCTACGTGGTCCCACTGAGTCCGTGCGACTCAAGGCCCTCACCCTGAACGTGGCCCACGGGGCGCCGTTCGCCGTGCCCATGCCCTTCCTGCGGCGGCGGTCCGCGCTGCTGGGCACGTTGAACCAGATGGCGGCGCTGCTCGCGCGTGAGGGCGCGGACGTGGTGGCGCTTCAGGAGGCGGACAGGTCCAGCCTCTTCAGTGGGGGCGTGGATCAGGTGGCCCACATCGCGGAGCAGGCGGGCTATCCGCACGTGCATCACGGCGTGCACTCCGGCGTCCCAGGTTTGTTCGCGCAGGGCACCGCGCTCTTGTGCCGGCATCCGCTGGAGTCATGCGACTCGGCGCACTTCGGCCGCGACCGGCGCGTGGACAAGGGCTACGTCGTCGCCACGCTCGCGGTGGGAAATGGGCTGGAGGTCGTGTCCCTGCACCTGGATCCGTTCTCCGCGGCGGTGCGGCGGCGCCAGGTGGATCAGCTCATCCAGGCCCTGCGTCAGCGGCCGGAGCGGCCTCGCGTGGTGATGGGCGACTTCAACGCGGAGGACGTGGGCGGACCCGTGGACCGGCTGTGCTCGGAGCTGGGACTGCACACGCCCGCGGATGGCGAACCCACGTATCCCATCCCGAACGCGCGTCAGCGCCTGGACCAGGTGCTGGGCTCCCACGCCCTGCGCTTCACCCGTTATGCGCGCCTGCCCGACGCCGTCTCCGACCACCACGCCGTGGTGGCCGAGCTGGTGCCCCGCGAGGACTGATCAGCCGAGCACGGCGACCAGCTGCCGGCACTGCGCGAGCAGCGTGCCGTCCTGCGCCCAGAGCAGCTGGGTCTCCTCCGTGTAGCCCTCCGCGGCCTGACGCGAGCGGCCCGTCCGCAGGTACTGCGCGTCCGGCGCGATGCCCGTCACCGGGAACGTCTGGAAGAACTGCACGCTGAAGTCCACGGACGCCGCCGCGCGGAAGCCGTCCATCCGAGACAGCACGGACGGCGGATACGCATCCATCAACCCCACGCACAACGCCGCGTCCAGCGCCGTGGGAACGCGAGGCCGCAGCCAGCCGCCCACCTCCGCCTCGGAAGCCCCCGAGTACGGCGGCGAGCCCACGCAGTAGCGGTACTCGAAGAAGCGGCAGAAGTCCGGCATGGGCGTGTCGTCGGGGATGGGCTCGAGCGTGCCGGGCGCGGGAACCTTCGGCATGACGAACTCCATGTACTCGGGCGCTCCGCCGCGAGCAGCGCCGAAGGTCGCCGTGGCGACGGCCACCACCGCGCCGCCGCTCTCCACCCGCGCGGTGGCGTGGGTGACGAGCTTGCCGGCGCGCTCGATGCGCGTGTGCAGATCCGCCACGCCCTCGGCCGCGGGCGAGCAGAAGTGCACGGTGAAGGAGCGCACGGGCCGCTTGGGGTCGTTGAGGTGGTGCTCCAGCGCGCGCAGCACCTGCCCCGCCACCACGCCGCCGTACGCGCCCCGCCCCTGATACCAGGCCGCCTCGTAGCGCGAGCGGTAGTGCCCGGGTTCCAGCGGTTCAACGAGGGTGGCGGCGAGGAAGGGCGCGGTCATGATGCAGCGCATCCTAGTGTCCCCGCCGTGGATGTCCCGGGGAGATGCGGCTATGGGCCGACGAGTTCACGCAGCGTGGAGCGCTGCTTGACGGGCACCCAGGAGAAGACGCTCTTGTTCAACCGGGGATAGGGGCTCCCGGGCTCCGAGATGAAGAGGGCGCTGAAGCTTCCGGAGCCGGGCCGCTTCTCGGTGGTGGAGACGAGCGTCTCCTGGCCCTTCCCGTCGCTGTCGGAGAAGACGACCGTGAAGTCCGCCTGCCCGGAAGGAGGCTCCAGTTCGCCCGTGTCAGTGGCCGGCTGATCCAACCGCGTGGGCACGATCCAGCGCATGGGCAGGTCCACCTCCAGCCGGTCCGGCGCGGTCCACCGCACGGAGGGAAGCGGCGTGTTCTTGCGGCTGGGTGGCTGGAACCACGTGGCCACGGTCTTGCCGTCAACTGTGCGGGCCACGCCCAGTTGCACCGGCCGGGGCGTGCCTTCCTTCCATTCGAGCCACCACAGCTCCAGGTGATCCGCGGCGAGGATGGCCTTCGCGCTGGCACCCACGGCCGGCACCGGCTGGTCGTCCTGGAGCGTCGCGAGGAGCGTCACCGTGTCGCCCTTGCGCAACCACTGTGCCTTCAGGTCCGCGTCCGCGGCGCCACTCCAGTTCTTCTGCCCCCAGCTCACCCAGACCGGCGCGGGCGGCGCCGGGTCCTTCGCACCGGAGGCGAGCATCGCGGCGGATCGGTTCGGGACCGGGTCCTCGGTCTGCGATTCGGAGTATTCGTAGGACGAGAACTCCATGCGCTGCGACACCAGGTCCATGCTCCGCGAGTGGTACCGGTCACCGGAGTTGACTCTCGTCAGCAGGGGCCCCTTCTTGTCGAACCGGAGGGACGCCCCGGCCACGAAGCCCGTCAGGCCATTGCCGCCGAGGTGCAGGGACGTCGCCTTCGGGGAAGGCGCGCTGGGGCACTGGACGGTCATGGGACCCAACCCCTCGCCACGCAGGGCGAAGCGCTCGCCGGTGGCCAGCCCCACCAGGATGACGGGCGTCGTGGTGCCGGGCCCTTCCGGGTCCTTGAAGTCGTAGCAGACGACGTCGTCCTCCCGGCCATCGCCGTCCAGGTCGAGCTGGAAGCGTTCGCGGACCTCCGGCTTCTCCGCCTTCACGCGCGCATCGAACCAGGCGGCGAAGGGCTGGGGCGTGGCCGTGACGAGGAGACCGAGCAGCGACAACACCTGAGGCGTGTGCATGAAGGGACCGGGGTTCAGCCCTGGTAGGACTCGTCCTGTTCGATGCGGCTGAGCACCCAGTCGAACTCGCCGGACGTCACGCGCGCCTGGCAGTGCGTGCAGTGGCCCGCCATGTTGATGGACAGCGGAGCGCCGCACGACGGGCACTGCTTCTGCGTGGAGGGCTTGCCCCGCACGCCCCGGCCCCGGATGAGCGTCCAGTATTCGCTGTACGCGCGCTCGCGGGAACGGCTGCCGCCCACGACCTGGCCGTCCTGGTCCCGCACCGTGTAGTCCAGGCTGGACGCGTACACACGCAGGGTGACGGCGTCGTAGTACGCATCCCGCGTCACGCGCGCGAGCACCATGTTGGTGATGTGCGCGTTCTCCGTGATGTTGCGCAGGCCCGCCTGACGGTAGGCGTTGATCCAGTACAGCTGCGTCTGGAAGAGGTTGTCGCTGAGGAAGGGCCGCATGCCCTTCCACTCGCGCTGGGCCCACGCGGTCTGCATCTCGTGGAAGATGAACTCCAGGCGCTTGCGCAGGGCCAGCGGCGTCGCCTCCGGGTCGTCGTGCAGGAGCGCGTTCAACCGCTCCTGCGCGCGCGAGTCCTTCACGGTGGGCAGCTCCGTGCCCTGCTCCTCCGTGGTGCCGGTCAGCTGGGGGCCGCGCCGCTCGCGCTCCAGGGACGCCACGCGCGTCACCACCCAGTCGAACTCGCCGGTGTTCACCACCGTGTCGCAGTACGAGCACTTGTGACCGTGCACGGACTCCAGCGGCGCGCCGCAGTTCGGGCACTTGAACGCCCGCGCGTCCTCGGGGGCCCGGGACTTCGCGGACGTGTCGCGCTCCAGCAGCCACTCCTCCGCGACGTACCAGCTCTGCTCGGAGTTGGAGAAGACCTCCGTGTAGTTGGCCTCGAAGCGCAGGACGACGCGCACGCGCCGGCTGTTCGCGCTCACGCCCTCCACGGACTCGTACGTCACCGCGCCCACGACCACGGCCTTCACCGCTTCCGGGGTGCCCAGTTCGTGGAGCGAGGCGATGGCGGCGTCGGACAGCCAGCCGCCCAGCGTGTCCAGCCGCCCTCCTCCGCGCGCCTCGTGCACGCGGGCGAAGAGCGAGTAGACGAAGTCCTCGAAGAGGACGATGGAGAACTCCGGATCCAACGGCTGCGTCGATCCGTCCGACCCCTTGGGCCCCACGCGCGCCAGGTGCGCGAGCTTCGTGCGCAGCGAGCCCTGGCGACGGGGCGGCGGGGGTGCGTGGTGCGCGGTGGTGCTCCAGTCGTTCCGTCCCCTGCTCGACTGCACGTTCATGAGGACGATGGCCACCACGCCCAGGACGACGATGAGCAGGCAGAGGCCGCCGAACGCCCCGCCCCCGCCCGAGGACGACGAACCACCGGAGCTGTAGCCGGAGCTGTAGGAGCGGCTGCCGGAGCTGTACGACGACCGGCTGCTCGACGAACTGCGGCTGCTCGACGAGCTGCGGCTGCTGGACGAGCTGCGGCTGGAGCCGCGATAGGTGCTGCCACCACCGGGGCGTGCGTCCGCGTCTGGGATCGCGGCGAGCCCCAGCCCGAGGAACAGCGCGACGGCGAGCAGGAGGACGGACGTGGAGCGCCTCACGCCACGGCTCCGGGCATGTCCGGCAGCTCGTTCACGTCATCCTCCAGGCGGGGCAGCACGCGCGACAGCGGCGCCTGGATGCGGCGCAGGGCCTGGAAGAAGGGCTCCGGCGCGGGGGACGCGGCGAGCGCGGCGGACAGCTGCGTGAGGGCCTCCTGCCACTCCGCGCCCATCAGCGAGGGGTCCACGCCGTAGTCGGTGACGACCTCCACGCGGCGCTCGAAGAGGGAGACGAACACCAGGATGCCGGTGCGGCGCGACGTGTGCGAAACGCCCAGCTCCGTGAAGGCGGCCTTCGCGGCGGTGCGCACGGAGTCCTCCTGGAGCTTGCGCGGGGTGAGCGCGCGGCGCAGCGACGGCAGCAGGCGGCCCCCCATCACGCCCGCGGCGTAGGACAGCAGCACCACGGGCGGGAAGGCGTAGAGGTGGACCTCCTGCGGGATGAACAGGAGGACCCCCAGGACGACGAAGGCGACGGCCGCGCCCAGCCGGGCATCGGTGTGGGCGTAGTCGCCGGAGGCGCGCCGGACGGACACCACCACCTCCGCGGCGGTCTGGGACTCAATGGCCGCGACGGCTTCAGCGGCCTGGGTGCGTGCGGCGTCTTCGAGGAAGGAGGTGGCCATCGTGGGCGGGCACTATAGCCAACCCTCCGAGCACGCTCCTACGAGGGCAGCTCCCAGTCGATGGTGTGCTGGCCGTGCTTCTTCAGGGCGGCGTTGGTGGTGCTGTAGGGCTTGCTTCCGAAGAACCCCTTGCTGGCGGACAGCGGCGAGGGGTGCACGCCCTCCAGCACGACGTGGCGCTCGGTGTCGATGAGGGCCTTCTTCTTCTGCGCGGGCTTGCCCCAGAGCAGGAAGACGACGGGGTCCTCCTTGGCGCTGACGGCGCGGATGACGGCGTCGGTGAAGGGCTCCCAGCCGTGCTTCGCGTGGCTGTTGGGGGACGCCTGGCGCACGGTGAGCACGGTGTTGAGCAGGAACACGCCCTGCTTCGCCCACGGGATGAGCGAACCATCGCGAGGCTTCGGAGCACCCACGTCGGTGTGGAGTTCCTTGAACATGTTCACGAGCGAGGGCGGAGGCGGCACGCCGGGCTGGACGGAGAAGGCGAGGCCGTGGGCCTGGCCCGGGCCGTGGTACGGGTCCTGGCCCAGCAGCAGCACGCGCACGTCCGCGTAGGGCGTGAGGCGGAACGCGGAGAACAGGTCCTCCTCCGACGGGAACACGGTGTGTTCCTGGCGCTCCTTGCGCAGGAACTTCTCCAGCTCCTTGAACGACGGAGCTTGGATGGCGTCCTGCAGCACTTCCTTCCAATCCTCGGGCAACCCATCCGCCAGGCTCATTCACGTCCCTCCGTGGGGGCAACACCCTAGACCAGGGCGCTCGTCCTGAGGCGGCCTGTTCAGGGAGCAGGGCTGCCAGCGTCCAACCATTGGGATGGAAACGAGGGCTGAGGCTCACCCCAGGAGGTGTCGCCCACGGGAATGGACGGGTCCGAAGGGCCGGGGGACACGCCTGCATCAGGGTTGCCAGACACGTTCGGCGCATCCGGCTCGCCATCGTGGTGCCGCCGCAGGATGCGTCCGTCCGACAGCCGGACCGCGTAGGTGGCGCCACCGTCAAGCAGCAGCCCTCCGGCTTCACAGGCGCGCGGGTCCAGGTCCATGCGAATGAAGACGAGGTCTCCTTCACGAAGAAGCTTGAAGCGGTGGGCTTCCCGCCGGCTCCAACAGGACTGTCCCTCGTGCTGACGGGGAAGGAAGTCATCGGCGGCCACGAGCAGGGCCCGGACGAGCTTCCCCTCCAGCGCGTACGGCTGTCCCGGAGCCCCGACGGGCACCGCCTCGCGCGCGAACATCTCCGGGAAGACGATGGAGCGGTCCTCCGACGCCAGCGAGTCGGATGGAGTCGCCTCGCGCCGCAAACATCCAACGCACAGGACCGCGCCCACGAACAGCAGCCGCTTCATGGTCCCGCCCCTCTCAGGCAGGGGCCCTGGAGTTTCTGGAGGGTGAAGTCCAATGCGTCCGCATCGTGCCATGTGACGCGCCCCGTCTGCTCGCATTGCCACCCCGCCGATGCGGTGCGTGTCCACTTCAGCAACTGGCCCGTGAGGGGAATGTATTGGTGGAAGCCGTCACACGACGCCGGCTCCATCGCGTTGGAGAAGAACGCGACAATGGAGAGCCTCACGCGTCCCCCTTTCGTTTCGGCCTCGAAGCCATGCACCCGGCCCTCGGGGATGATCCGGGCGGCCCGCGCTGGCGTGCGGCTTCGAGAGGATCTTCCCGCACGCGGCCAGCAGCGCATCCGAGGCCGAGTCGTACGGTCCCAGCAGGGGCCCTGGAATCTCCTCCAGGAATGGGGCTCCTGGCGCGGGCCGCACCAGGTCCGGGTCGAGCGCGGCGGAGGACGCGCAGCCTCCAAGCCAGGACACCAGGCAGCACCACCAGGGACCGCGCATGGGCCGCAACCCCTTCCTCGGGAGCAGGGGCGGAGGGCCCCCGTGGAAGCCATCGTGCCGGAACGCCGCACCGGAAAGCGAGCAGGCACTCAGGGCGGGAGCTTGGGGCCCGGGCCCGGGCGCGCTAGCCTCGCGTCCGCCATGACGATGTACACCGAGTCACTCCGCGCCTTCCTCAAGCCCGTCCTCCCCTACCTGGACGACGAGTCGGTGTCGGAAATCATGATCAACGGCCCCACCGACGTGTGGATTGAACGCAAGGGCCGGCTGATCAAGACGGATGCGTCCTTCTCCGACGAAGGACTGCTGGGCGCCGCGCGCAACATGGCCCAGTTCGTGGGCCGCCCCCTTTCGGAAGAGCGCCCCCGCCTGGACGCGCGCCTCCCCGACGGCAGCCGCATCCACGTGGTGATTCCGCCCATCGCGCGCAACGGCACCACCATCTCCATCCGCAAGTTCTTCAAGGACAAGCTGACCATCGACTCGCTGTTGAAGTTCAAGTCGCTGACCCGGCCCATGGCGCGCCTCATCGAGGCCGGCATCGCCACCAAGCTCAACATGCTGGTGGCCGGCGGCACGGGCTCCGGAAAGACGACCCTGCTCAACATCGTCTCGTCCCTCATCCCGGACGAGGAGCGCATCCTCACCATCGAGGACTCCGCCGAGCTCCAGCTCAACCAGTCCCACATCGTGGCCTTCGAATCCCGCCCCGCCGACAAGTTCGGCAAGGGCGCCGTGGACATGGGTGACCTGCTGCACTCCGCGCTGCGTCTGCGCCCGGACCGCATCGTGGTGGGCGAGGTGCGCGGCGGCGAGGCCTTCCACCTCATGCAGGCCATGAACACCGGCCACGGCGGCTCGCTGGCCACCACGCACGCGAACACGCCCACGGACACGCTGCGCCGCATTGAATCCCTGTGCCTCATGTCGTCCGTGGAATTGCCCATGGTCGCCGTGCGCGCCCAGGTGGCCAGCGCCATCAACTTCGTCATCTGCTGCGAGCGCCTCCACGACGGCAGCCGCAAGACGATTGCCCTGTCGGAGGTGCTGCCCCTCACGGAGAAGGGCGAGTACCGCACCCAGGACATCTTCGTCTTCACGCCCGTCGCCAAGGACGAGCACGGCAACATCCTGGGCTACCACGCGCCCACGGGCATCATCCCCAACTTCATCCAGAAGGCGCGCGCGTACGGCTTCGAGGACCTGGACGACGCCTTCTTCGACCCGGCCACCTACGGCGTGCCGCCCCCGCCCAGCTTCCACGTGGGCGAGGCGTACGCCCTGCGCTGGGCCCCGTCGCTGAAGCACCGCGAGCAGGGGCTGCCGGACCCCGCGCACTTCAAGGAGGACTGGGCGAAGTTCGAACAGGTGCTGCGCAACGCGGCCCCGGACGGCCCCGTCTCCGGCCCCAAGCAACCCGTTCGCGGAGCAGGAGGACACCCGCGCCTCGCCGGCCTCCGAACCCCTGGTGCAGGTGCTGTCTCTTATACCCATCTGACGCTGCCGACGACTTAATAGGTGTAGG
>NZ_RAWL01000248.1:0-12850 GCF_003668885.1 Corallococcus sp. AB049A
CCCCAGCCCCGTCCCGATGGTGACGAGCCCCGCCTCCAGCGGCCCCCAGCCCAGGGCCACCTGGAAGAGCAGCGGCAGGAGGAACGGCGTCGCCCCCAGGCCAATGCGCACCAGCGCCCCGCCCATCATGCTGGCGCGGAAGGTGTCCACCTGGAACAGGCGCAGGTCGAGCACCGGGCGCGGCGTGCGCAGCGCATGCCGCACGTAGGCCCCCACGGCCCCCACCGCCACCAGCGTGATGCCGGCCTGCACGGGCCACGGCACCAGGCCGATGCCCAGCGTCTCCGCCGCGCCCATCAGCGCGGTGATGGCCACCACGGAGATGGCGAAGCCCTTCGAGTCGAAGGGGCCCGGGTCCGGCTGCTCCAGCGGGGGCACGAAGCGCGCCACGGCCCACATGCCCAGCAGGCCCACCGGCACGTTGATGAAGAAGATCCACGGCCAGTCCGCGACGCCCAGGATGAGGCCCGCGAGCGGCGGTCCCAGCAGCGGCCCCACCAGCGCGGGCATGGTGAACCAGCTCATCGCGGACACCAGCTTCTCGCGCGGCGCCGAGTTCACGACGATGAGCCGGCCCACGGGCACCATCAGCGCGCCGCCCAGCCCCTGCAGGGCGCGGAAGATGACCAGCTGCGCGAGCGTCCGCGAGAGGCCGCACAGCACGGAGCCCGCGAGGAACACGACCATGGCGGTCATGAAGACGCGGCGCGGACCGAAGCGGTCGGCGATCCACCCGCTCGCGGGCGCGAGCACGGCCAGGGCCAGGATGTACGACGTCAGCGCCAGCTTGAGGTGGACCGGGTCGGTGCCGAACGCCACGGACAGCGTGGGCAGCGCGGTGGACAGCGCGGTGGAGTCCAGGAACTCCATGAACAGCGCGCTGGCCACGGCGACGGACGCCAGCCGGGAGCCTCGAGTGGAAACCGTGTTGGAGGGCCCGCCGGAGAGGGTCGTGGTGGAAACAGACACGTCCTTTTCTATGCACATGCCGGCCCGTGCCTGTCACGCCCGCGTGAAGGCGCGGCCCGGCACGGCAGAAGCGCCCATACTCCCAGCGCGAAGGGGCGAACGCCGCTCGTGAAGCCCACGTCTGGCGGCCCACCGGGCGGCCGGCCAGGCACGCCCACCGTCAGGGGTCGGCCGGTTCGTCGCGCGCGGCCTCGGCGAGGGTGCGGGCCTCCTCGCGCAGCTCGTTCAACCGGACGCGGTGGCGCTGGAGCAGCGCGTCCACCTGGTCGACGCGGGTCTTGTCTCCGCGCGCCTTCGCCTCCTGCCGCTCGCCCTCCAGCCGCGACACGTCGCGCCCCAGCAGCGTGGCGATGTGCTCCGTCTTCTCCAGCTTCCAGCGCGCCGTCTGTGGCAGCTCCTCTGGGATGGCGTCGTTCGCTTGCGGCGGCGCGTTGGCCACCTCCGGCTCCGGCGGCACGTCTCCGGGCGAGGGCGGCACCACCGTGGCGTGACGAGGCGCGGGGTCCGGCGTGCGCACCGGCACCGCGGGGTTGGGCGACACCTGCGCGGCCGGCACCGGAGGCGTGGGGGACGCGGCCTCCCGGGCCGGCCACAGCATCACGGCAACGAGCGCGGCCACCAGCACGCCCGCGCTCCCCAGCATCACCCGCTCACGGTTCCGCATCGTCCACTCCCGCTACAACCGAAGGCGCCAGCCGTCACCCTGGCGCTCCACCCGGAAGAGGAACGGCTCCGCGCGCTCCGTTCCTCCCTGCGACACCCGCGCCCGAACCACCACCGCGTTCGGGTCGCGGCCATCCACCTTCGCGTCCAGCACGTCCACCAGGCCCATGCCGTGCTCGCGCAGGTCCTTCACCGTCTCCTCGCACGAAGGCACGCCCTGCCCGCTCACCAGCATGGGGCCCAGCACCGCGCAGTCCCCGGACGGCAGGGCCTGGAAGAAGCGGCGCACCGCTGCCTCCCCGGCCTCCGCCTTGGAGGACGTCGTGGATGTGCAGCCCGGGGCGGACAGCCACAGCCCCATCGCGAGCGCTACCGTGCGTCGGCGCATCCCTTGTCAGTAGCAGTTGGGCGCGAACAGCTCGTCGTCCGACGCGGACATGAACTGATCATCGCAGTAGCCGGACGCCAGCACGTGGCCGTTGCGCACGCAGCCGTCGTGGTTGGTGGCGTCCAGCGTGTACTGGGTGTCGCCACCGCAGCCGCCGCCGCAGCGGCCGAAGCAGTTGCCCATCACCTTGGGGCGCGACCAGTGGTCCGGCTCGCCGCACACCCAGGTGCTGCCGTTCATGTAGTACTCGTCGCCGCTGCACGTCGTGTGGTCACCCAGCTGGGCGATCTGCTGGTTGCGTGCGTTGTCGAAGCCGCCCTTGTTGCAGTCGTGCTTCGCGTACGAGTACCAGTTGTAGGTACCGCCGCAGCTGCCCGTCCACTTGCCGGCGCACTTCGCGTAGCTGCACAGCATCGTGTAGCCGCGGTTCTGCTCGCCCATCACCGTGCGCTTGAGCGTGACGCTCGTGGGCTGCTGCGCCCACAGGCCCACCGCGCGGCGCAGGTACATGGCCTCCGGCGCGGCGGCGTCACCCTGCGGCAATCCCACATTGAGCGCGCCGTAGAACGCGCTCAGCGTCTGGCGGTCCGCGTCCACCACCTGCGTGTCCTGCACGTTCGCGTCCGCGAAGCCGTCCAGCGTGGACACGCCCGACGCCGGGTCCATCAGGCCCGTCAGCGTCATGCCGTGCATGCGCACCTCCAGGCGGTAGACGCCGGGCTCCACCTCGCGCGAGGCGAAGGACACCGTCTGCCCGTCCTGCGCCCAGGTGCCCTCGGTCAGCCCCGTGCCGGTGGTGAGTGACAGCCCCTCGGGGGAGGTGGGCGGCGCTTCCGTGCCCGCTCCACCGCAGCCCCACAGCAACAACGCCGCGACCGCACCACCCAGTGCCTTGCGCATCCGTGTTCACCCTCCGGCCAGGACCACTTCCAAGAATTCGAGGCGAGTGCGGGATTACCGGGGGGCTGAACGGCGAACAAGGCGAGGTGCGTCAGCTGGGGCCTCCAAGCATCCGGCCTGTACCGGGGGACACCCTGCCTGTTCACGGCGGACGGGCGCGGAGGGGCGGGGATGTGGCATGACGGCCCCCGCGAAGCAGTCGTCGTTCCCCTTGTGGAGGAAGTCCCCTTGAGAATCCCCGCACTCACCGTGATGGCGGCGCTCGCCGCGACGGGTTGCTCCAACGGCAGCATCACCCAGAACCCCGAGGTCCGCGCGCGGCTCGCGGCCAACGCGGCGAAGCCCCAGCTGGCGCCCATGAAGGGTTCCGAGGCGCTGGCCAGCACGCCGGACGCGTACAAGGCCCTGTGCAAGGCGGACCTGGAGCGCGCGCAGGCGCAGGTGGCGGCGCTCAAGAAGCTGGACCCCAAGACGAACGGCCTGGGCGTCCTCAAGGCGTACGACGAGGCGCAGACCGCCATCCTCAACGCGGCCAACCGCTCCAGCCTCGCGCATGAGGTGCACCCGGACGCCGCCATGCGCGACGCGTCCCGCGAGTGCGAGCAGCAGGTGGACGCGGCCAGCGTGGCGCTGTCCCAGGACCGCGGCGTCTACGACGCGCTGTCGCTGGTGGACCTGTCCAAGATGGACGCGGCCACGAAGCACTGGGTGGACCGCACGCTGCTGGACTTCCGCCGCGCGGGCGTGGACCGGGACGAGGCCACGCGCGCCAAGGTGAAGTCGCTCAACGAGGAGATTTTGAAGCTGGGCCAGCAGTTCGGTCAGAACATCGCGGAGGACACGCGCAGCGTGGCCTTCACGCCCAAGGACCTGGACGGGCTGCCGGAGGACTACAAGAAGGCGCACGCGCCCGGCGCGGACGGCAAGGTGGTCATCACCAGCAACTACCCGGACTACTTCCCGTTCATGACGTACGCGAAGAACGCGAAGGCGCGCGAGAAGCTCTGGCGCACCTACCGTCAGCGCGCGTTCCCCAAGAACCAGGCGGTGCTCGCGCAGCTCATCGAGAAGCGCAACGAGCTGGCGAAGCTGCTGGGCTACGACACCTACGCGGCCTTCACGACGGAAACGCGCATGACGCGCACGCAGCAGGCCGCGGCGGACTTCATCGACCAGCTGGCGCAGGCCACGGAAGGACGCGCGAAGAAGGAGATGGCGGACCTGCTGGCGCGCAAGAAGAAGGACGTGAAGGGCGCCACCGTGGTGGAGCCCTGGGACCAGGACTACTACGAGGACCGGCTGCGCGCGGAGAAGTTCGGGTTCGACTCGCAGGCGGTGCGGCCCTACCTGGAGTACGCGCGGGTGAAGGACGGCGTGATGGGCATCACCTCCAGCCTGTGGGGGGTGGCCTTCCAGCCGGTGAAGGACGCGAAGACGTGGCACGCGGACGTGGAGGCGTACGACGTCGTCGACAACGGCAAGCCGCTGGGCCGCATCTACCTGGACATGCACCCGCGCGACGACAAGTACAAGCACGCGGCGCAGTTCGACCTGGTGACGGGTGAGCTGGACAAGCGGCTGCCGGAGGCCGTGCTGGTGTGCAACTTCCCGCGCCCCGGCGACCTGATGACGCACGACGAGGTGGGGACGTTCTTCCACGAGTTCGGCCACCTGATGCACACCATCTTCTCCGGCCACCAGCAGTGGACGCCCATCTCCGGCATCTCCATGGAGCGTGACTTCGTGGAGACGCCGTCCATGCTGCTGCAGCAGTGGGCGGAGCAGCCGGAGGTGCTCAAGAGCTTCGCCAAGCACCATGAGACGAACGAGCCCATCCCCGCGGAGATGGTGGAGAAGCTGCGCGCGTCGAAGGAGTTCGGCCAGGGCCTGTTCGCGCGCCGCCAGCTGTTCCTGTCCGCGGTCAGCCTCCAGTACTACTCGCGCGCGCCGGGCTTCGACACGTCCGCGGTGCTCGCGGAGCTGCAGAAGAAGCTGTCGCCCTTCCGCCACGAGTACCGCGACGGCACCCACTTCGAGCTCGCGTTCGGGCACCTGGATGGGTACTCGGCCGCGTACTACACGTACCTCTGGTCCTCCGTCATCGCGAAGGACCTGGAGTCGAAGTTCCAGGAGAACGGCTACCTGGACCGCGACACGGCCATGCACTACCGCAAGACGGTGCTGGAGCCCGGCGGCTCCAAGCCCGCCGCGGAGCAGGTGAAGGACTTCCTCGGCCGGCCGTACGGCTTCGAGGCCTACCGCGCGTACCTCGACGGCACCGCGAAGAACACCGGCACCGCGAAGGACGCGAAGTAGCCGTCGCAGAATGAAGCGCCGCGCGCCGCCTGCCCCGTCCTCCGGGGCAGGAGTCGGCGCGCGGTGCCCTCCCGGCCCCAGGGCCCTGCCCGGTCGCGGAACTCTCCTTCCCCTTCAAGTGCCTTGCACGTGCCCATCTCCACCCCGGGGATGGAGACGGGCGTCGGCCTGTCGTCACGCGGCGGCTGGTGAGCGTCTTGCTTTGGAGCGCGCTTCGCCGGGACCCTTTCGCGGCCCGGAGGAGGCGTGCGCGGTGACGGCCTGCGGGCGGAGATGGCGAAGGGTGGGCCTCGCGGCGGCGGTGGTGGCGCTGGCCGCGGGCTGCAACAACTCACCTCCCAAGGCACGGGTGCTGCCGGGACCGGACGCGCCGGGCACTCCCGTGGATCCGCAGGACGTGCTGTGCCGCTCGGCGGCGCGCGACCCGGGCCGCGTCACGCTGCACCGCCTCAACCGCGCCGAGTACGACAACACCGTGCGAGACCTGCTGGGTGAAACGGGCTCGCCCGCGAGCAGCTTCCCGCCGGACGACCACGGCTTCGGCTTCGACAACAACGCGGACGTGCTCAGCATGTCCCCGCTGCTGATGGAGAAGTATTCGCACGCGGCGGAGGCGATGGTGGAGTCCGCGTGGACGCGGGGCGCGTTCAAGACGTGCGTGCTGGACCCGGCGAAACCGGAAGCCTGCGCGCGCGACCTGCTCAAGACCTTCGCGCGCAGGGCCTGGCGCAGGCCCGTCACCGCCGAAGAGGTCGAGCGGCTGGTGGCGTTCGTCACGCTGGCCCGGCAGCAGGGCGACGCGCCGGAGGTAGGCGTGAAGCTGGCGCTGCGCACGGTGCTGGTGTCGCCGCACTTCCTCTTCCGAGTGGAGTTGGACGCCGCGCCCACGTCCACCGCGCCGCACCCCATCAGCGACCTGGAGCTGGCCAGCCGCCTGTCCTACTTCCTCTGGAGCAGCATGCCGGATGAAGCGCTGTTGCAGGCCGCGGAGGGAGGCCGCCTGCACGAGCCGGAGGTGCTGGAGGCGCAGGTGCGCCGCATGCTGGCGGATCCCAAGGCCCACGCGCTGGTGGACAACTTCGCGGGCCAGTGGCTCTACACGCGCGCGCTCGACTTCGCCCAGCCGGAGTCACGCTACGGCTTCGATGAACCGCTGCGCGCGGCCATGCGCCAGGAGATGCAGCTCGTCTTCCAGGAGTTCGTCACCAGCGACCACCGCTTCAAGGACCTGCTGGACGCGCCCTTCACCTACGTGAACGACCGGCTGGCCACGCACTACGGCCTGCCCAAACCCGGCACCCAGGCCATGACGCGCGTGGAGCTGAAGGGCCACCCGGAGCGCGCGGGCCTCTTCGGCAAGGGCGCGCTGCTCACCGTCACCGCGAACCCGGACCGCACGTCGCCGGTGAAGCGCGGCGTCTGGGTGCTGGAGCAACTGCTGTGCAAGGGACCTCCGCCGCCGCCTCCTGACGCGGGCGGGCTGGCCCCGGCGGTGGACCCCACGCTCAACATCAAGGCGCGCATGGCGCAGCACCGCGTGGACCCCACCTGTTCGGGCTGTCACACGCTGATGGATCCGCTGGGCTTTGGCATGGAGAACTTCGACCCGGTGGGCCGCTGGCGCACGAAGGAGGAGGGCGGCGCGCTGGTGGACCCCAGCGGCGAGCTGCCCGGGGGCAAGTCCTTCAACGGCGTGGCGGAGATGCGCGCGGTGGTGAAGCAGGACCCGGACCTGTCCGCGTGCATGACGCGCCACCTGCTCACGTACGCGCTCGGGCGCGGCGCGGAGGACGCGGACCGCTGCACCGTGCGCGACATCTCCCAGCAGGCCGAATCCCGGGGCGGCCGCCTCACCGACTACATCCTCGCCATCGTCCGCAGTGACGCATTCCTGCAGCGGCGCGGCGAGGCGGAGGGACACACGCCATGAGCCGCACCCCTGCCCTCTCCCGCCGCACGCTCCTGCGCGGCATGGGCGCGCTGATGGCGCTGCCGCTGCTGGACATCATGCGGCCCGGTACGGCCCGCGCCGCCACGCCGGCTCCGCGCCGCTTCGTGGCCTTCTACACGCCCTGCGGCATCCACATGCCCAAGTGGACGCCGGGCGGCGAGGGCGCGGAGTGGTCGTTGACGCCCACGCTCGCGTCGCTGGCGCCGGTGAAGGGCGACGTGCTGGTGCTCAGCGGTCTGGACAACCTGCCCGGCAGGCCGGACGGCGACGGCCACCACGCCGCCGCGACGGCCGCGTTCCTGTCCTGCGTGAAGGCGCGCAAGACGGAGGGCACCAACATCCGCACCGGCATCTCCATGGACCAGGTGCTGGCGAGGGCGGTGGGAGCGGCGACGCGCTACCCGTCGCTGGAGCTGGGCATCGACCAGGGCAAGGGCATTGGCAACTGCGACTCCGGCTACGCGTGCCCGTACGCGAACAACATCGCGTGGGCGGGGCCGTCCACGCCCGTGCCCAAGGAGACGAAGCCTCGCGCGGCCTTCGAGCGGCTGTTCGCGGACTTCGACCCGAACGTCACGCAGGCGGAGCTGGCGAAGCGCAAGGCGTACGGCCTGAGCATCATCGACGCCGTGCGCGACGACGCGAAGGCACTCCAGGGGAAGCTGGGCACCACGGACCAGCGCAAGCTGGATGAGTACTTCACCGGCGTGCGCGAGCTGGAGCTGCGCGTGAACGCGATGGACGCCTCCGGCCCCTCGTGTGGCACTTCCATATCGCCCGGGGACACCGAGGACGTGCGCGAGAAGACGAAGGCGATGCTGGACCTCATCGTGCTCGCGTTCCAGTGCGACCTGACCCGCACGTGCACCTTCATGCTGGGCAACGCGCGCAGCCAGCGCGTGTATTCGTTCCTGGGGCTGTCCAGCGAGCACCACGCGTACTCGCACCACCAGCGGGTCCAGGCCAACTACGACGCGCTGGCGAAGATCGACAAGTGGGAGGTGGAGCAGTTCTCCTACCTCCTCCAGCGCATGAAGGGCGTGCAGGAGGAGGGCGGGACGCTGCTGGACCACAGCGCCGTGTACTTCTCCAGTGAGATCGCCGACGGCAACATGCACGAACACAAGAACCTGCCCATCCTGCTCGCGGGCCGCGCGGGAGGCGCCATCGCTCCGGGACGGCACCTCCGCTACGGGGGCCAGCCGCTGGCGAACCTCTACATCGCCCTGCTCCACATGTTCGGCGTGCCCGCGACGACCTTCGGCGACGACGGCACCGGGCCGCTGCCGCGACTGGGAGCGTAGGCAGGAAGGCACTCGGGCCCCCCGGGGTCCGCCTGCCCGGTTCGGTTCCGCTGCACGGAAGTCGCCGGTGCGGAATGATTCCGCGCATGGCACCTCCAGTGTTCCGTCGTGGGCTCGCGGTGTTGCTGCTGGCTCCGTTGCTTGGCTGCGGCTCCAGCGCGAACGCGCAGCGCCCCGTCTCCGCCTCCACGAAGAAGGCCGCGGCCACCGCCGCCGCGCGCAAGGCCCCCGCGCCCTCCGAGGGCGCCCGCAAGCCGGTGCCGTCCGCCGCGGAGCTGAAGCGCGACATGGTGGCCGCGCACAACGAGGCGCGAGCGAAGGCCTCACGTCCCACGCCGAAGCCGGCGCTGCCCGCGCTCACCTGGTCCGACGAGGCGGCGCGCAAGGCGGAGTCGTACGTGAAGGAGTGCCGCTTCGAGCACAACCCGGACCGGGGCAGCTTCGGAGAGAACCTGGCCGCCGCGACGCCGGACACCTGGACCACCGCGCAGGTGGTGAAGGGCTGGGCGGATGAAGCCGCCGACTACGACTTCGCCTCCGGCAAGTGCAAGGCCGGGAAGATGTGCGGCCACTACACGCAGGTGGTGTGGCGCACCACGAAGGCGGTGGGCTGCGCGACGCGGCTGTGCACGAAGAACTCGCCCTTCGGCGGGAACGTGAAGACGTGGCAGCTCTGGGTGTGCAACTACGCGCCGCCGGGCAACTGGGTGGGTGAGAAGCCCTACTGAGCCGCGAGCGTGATGACCTCGATGCCGCTCGCCGTGCCCACGGCGAAGCGGCGGTTCGCGGCGTCCATCGCGAAGTGCGGCTGGGCCGGCAGGTGGCGGCGGATGCTGCCCAGCGCCTTCCCCGTGTCCAGGTCCTCCCAGCGCTGCACCACGCGGCCGGTGGAGCGCGACACGAGCTTCGGGTGCTGGAAGAAGTCCACCACGTGCTCCGCGTCCACGACCATCAGCGGGCCCGCGGGCTCCTCCAGCTCCACCTCCGACAGCACCTTCTTCTCCGTGAGCGAGTACGTGCCCAGGAAGAACCGGGCGTCGTCGCTGGACTCCTCGATCCGCACGGACACGAGCGTGTCCTTCGCCCCGAAGGCCACGGACAGGAGGAAGATGCCGCCCTCCACGCCGTCCATCAGCGCGGCGCTGTCCAGCGACGCGGGCTCCTCCAGCGCGCGGGCCACGTCGAACACCGACGCCGCGTCCACCGGGTGCCAGATCCACCCCGCGCTCGCCAGGTAGCGCCCGTCCGGGCTGAACTGGAGCCGCGAGTGGAAGATGTCCACCGGGGTGTTGTCGCGCTTCGTGAGGCGCTCGCCCGTGGCGGCGTCCTCCAGCTCCACCACGCAGTACGACTCCGGGCAGTGCGCCAGCAGCGTGCGTCCGCTGGGGAGCGTGTGCAGGGCCACGGGATGGTCGTGCGTGTCCGCGTGGTAGAAGTCCCGCGTCAGCTGCCGCACCACGCGCGTGCCGTCGAGCAGGAGCCCCGTGGTCCCCAGCGATTCGTACAGCACGCTGTAGCGGCCGTCCGGGGACATCACCGCGCGGTCGAAGCGGAACGAGTACCGCACGCACGGGTCGAAGGAGGTGCCGTCCAGGTGGTAGCGCACCAGGCCGCCCACCGGGTCCACCAGCGCGTCGCCGCTCCAGCAGAGGGAGGACACGGCGCCGGGGGTCTTCAGGGTCTGTCTCTGGAAATCCATGGCGCCGGGACGAAAGCCCCCGGCGCCTCCTGACGCGAACCCTCAGGCGGGGATCATCGTCAGCAGCTGCTGGGCCTTGGAGCGCAGGGCCTTGTCACTGCCCTGGGCGGCCTGCTGCGCGTGGTGGCGGGCCTTCGCGGGCTCCGACAGGCGCAGCGCCAGCGCCAGGTTGAAGTGCGTGGTGGGGTCCTGGGGGTGCGCCTCCAGCACCGGCGCCAGCACGCTGGCCGCGAGCGCCGGGCCCTCCTGGGGCACGTGCTCCAGGTAATGCACCGCCAGGTCGTTGGGCGCGCCCGTCTCCGTGGGCGCCCGCGCGACGGCCTCCTCCAGCAGCGTGCGCACCCGGCCGCGCTGGCCCGCGATGCCCAGCGCCCGCGCCAGCTGCCTCCGGGCCTCCACCGACTCAGGGTCGCGCTGGAGGACCTCCTCGAAGAGGGGCACGGCCTCCGTCAGCTTGCCGGCAAGCAGCGCGGCCATGGCGTGCAGGCCGAGGAACTGGGGGTTCTCCGGCGCCAGCTGGCGCAGCCGCAGCGCGGCGGCCAGGGCGTTCTGCGTGAGCCCCCCGAGCAGCGACAGGTTGAAGACTTCCTCCCAGAGGACCACGTCGTCCGGCGCCAGCGACAGCGCGTCACGCAGCTCCTGGAGCGCGAGCCCCAGGTCCCCCGTCTCCAGATACGCCCGCGAGCGGTCCCACTGCGCGCGGTAGGACTCCTTGACCATCGTTTCCCTCAACCCCGGAACATCTTGTGGAACAGCCGCATGAACATGCCCGACTTGGGGGCGGTCTCCGGGCGGCCGGACTGCTGGTGCTGCGCCTCCGACTGGAGGTCCAGCTTCTGCTTCAGCTTCTTGAGGTCCGGGTCGATGGAGAAGGTGCTGAACTCATCGTTCCCTTCAAGGGCTGTCTGGATCTTCCGCGCGCGGGATTCGTCGTGGCTCATGTCGCGTCTCCTGACCGGCCCGAGACCCTACCACGGCGCCCCCGGCCCTCCCCATCCTCGCTGTCCCGCTGTCCGCTTGCCCGCACACCCACCCGCGCGCGGATAATCCCCGCCATGCGACGCCCTTCCCGCCTTCGTTCCCTGTCCGCCGCGCTGCTCCCCTCATTCCTCCTGCTCGCCTGCATCCCTGACGGGGACACGGACGACACGGACGCGGGGGTTCAAGAGGACGGAGGCACCAGCCCTGACGGGGGCACCGTGGAGCTGACGCAGTTCGCCCGCGACATGCTGGAGGCCCACAACGCGGCCCGAGCCGCCGCGAAGCCCACGCCGTCGCCCGCGCTGGAGCCGCTCACGTGGGACCCCGCGGTGGCGGAGGTCGCCCAGAGGTGGGCGGACAACTGCGAGTTCGAGCACAACCCGAACCGGGGCAACGCGGGGGAGAACATCGCCTGGTCCAGCCCGGGCTACTGGGACACGAAGGGCGTGGTGAAGGCCTGGGTGGACGAGGTGGCGGACTACGACTACGCGAAGAACACCTGCAAGACAGGCGCGCAATGCGGCCACTACACGCAGGTGGTGTGGCGCAACACCCGCCGCCTGGGCTGCGCCATGAAGCGCTGCACCAAGACCGGCTCCACGTCGGACTTCTACGTGTGCAACTACGCGCCGCCGGGCAACTACGCGGGCCAGCGTCCGTACTGAAGGCCGCTGGCCCCGTGCACGCTCAGCGCTTGAGCGTGCGCGCGAGGAAGGCGGACGTCTCCGCCCAGGCGGACGCGGCGGCGCGCTCGTCGTAGCGGGCGCCGGAGGGGTTGGCGAAGGCGTGGTCCGCGTCGTACTCCACGATGCGGCTGCGCACGCCGGCCTCGTCCAGCGCCTTCTCGAAGGCCTGCACCGTCTCCGGCGGGATGGACTTGTCCTTGGTGCCGAAGATGCCCAGCACCTGCGCCTTGATGCTGGAGAGCGCCTGCGGGTCGGTCACCGGGTGGCCGTAGTAGATGACCGCGGCGGAGAGCTCCGGGATGGCCATGGCGGTCTGGAGCGACCAGCCGCCGCCGAAGCACCAGCCGATGCTGCCGGTGCGCACAGCCTGGATGCGCGGGTCGCTCTTGAGGAACGCGTGCGCGGCGAGCAGCGTCTTCGTGGCCTGGTCGTCGTCCACCGCCTTCACCAGCGCGAGCGCCTCGTCCGGAGTGGTGCCCACCTTGCCCTGGTAGAGGTCCACCGCGAGCGCCGCGTAGCCCTCCGCGGCCAGCCGGTCCGCCCAGGCCTGCACGTGCTCGTTGAGGCCCCACCACTCGTGGATGACGATGATGGCGGGCAGGGGGCCCTTCGCGTTCGGGGGCAGGCTCAGGTAGGCCTTGGAGCCGTCGGACAGTTCCACGGGCTGGCCCTTGCGCTCGGGGGCGGCGTCCGTGCGCAGGGTGTGCATGGCCTTGAACTCCTCCTCGGAGACGGCGCCCGTCGCGGAGGGCGTGCGCGCCACCTCCGCCGGCCTGCCCGTTGCGCAGGCGGTGAACATCAGCGCCGCCGCCAGCACCCACGTGAGCCTCTTCATGTCCGGCCTCATCGTCCGTGTCCTTTCCACTCGTTGCCGCGTGCCTTCCGGGCGTAGCGCGCTGGAGGCACCGGCGCCAGCGCGTTGAGACGCGAAGAGGGCCGGCGCGAGGGGAAGTCCCTCACGTCCGGCCCTCGTTCCCGCTGCTCCCCTAGGGG